>JALZUU010000608.1 GCA_023300665.1 Saprospiraceae bacterium
CATATCTGATTCTAGATTTTTTAATTTAAAATCTAAAAATGCTTCTGTTTTTTTGGTTAGGTTACGAGATGAAAAATCTCCTTCGATTCGCGTGGTATTGCCTAGCTTTATGGTTAGGTTTTTTCCTTTTAAGGTATTTATTCTTCCTTGAAGATCTCCATCTATTTCAACCACTTGATCGGCATTCTGCGCAAAGAAATCATTGTTTTTTAAGTTTTTAGCGAAAGCCATAATATCTCGCAAGGCAACCTGAGAATCATTAAACTTAGTTTGTATCAATACCTTATCAGGAAACTCCTTAAAATCATCTAGGGACCTAAAACTAAAAACTAGGGTATCGTGCAGATGGCTATAAGGGGTTTTTAAATCCATCCCATAAAGGGCAATTTTACGGTCGCTTACTTTGGCATTTTTTACAGACAATTGAGAAAGAACAAACCCGCTTTTTTCGTCTGCACTCAAATGGTTGACCGATGCTTCTACCGCACCATCTTTAAGGATTAGGTCACTAACATCCATTTGAATATCTGTTAAAGTGAGATTATTAAAATCTACCTGTCCTTCCATTTCTTCCTGAGTATTCACCTTTTTAAGGTTTTGTCGCTTGAATCGACCATCAGATAAGCTAAAATTATTTATAGAAAATTGAAAATCCTGCGATCCTTCTTCAGCTTGTTTTGGTGCTGAATCGGAAGTGGCTACGGATGCGGTTTCTTTTGGTGGAGAATAAGGAA
This sequence comes from Saprospiraceae bacterium, assembly GCA_023300665.1. GTDB lineage: Bacteria > Bacteroidota > Bacteroidia > Chitinophagales > Saprospiraceae > JALZUU01. The sequence continues at coordinate 735 of JALZUU010000608.1, forward strand.
ATCCTTGTTTTTCAATCATTGAAAAATTAGGCTTCTTTAAATCAATTCCCTCTATCTCAATAATTTTGCTTGCTAGATCTAGATTTTTGACATCAATACTCCCCTTCTCTAAAAAGGCAATCATTTCCATTCCTTTTACTCGATCATCTTGAATAAAATTGATTTTATCTAAATAAATATTTTCAACAGAAAGAAAAGTCGGTCTGCCTTTTTTGTTGGAAGTGACTTTTTCCTCATTAGAAAATTTATTCAGAAGAAGACTTAAATTATTGTATTGTTGGGCACTGTCTCGAAAGATTTTAAGCCGTGCATCATTTAGATAAACATCTTTAATATCATAATCTTTTCGAATTAACTTTATGAGATTAAGATCAAAGGATGCTTTTAGTTCTCTACTATAAAGCAACGTATCGCCAGCATGGTCTTCTACATAAAAGCCTTCAAGCACTAATTTATCGAAAAGGCTATAGTCAACCCGATCAATCTCCACTTTTGTATCTAGCTCTTCACTCAGATAGCTCGTAACTTTTGTGAGTAGGTAATTCTGTACTTTATCTTGCTGAATTACAAACCAACCAATTACCAATAAAATAAATAGGAAAAGAAATAAATAACGCAATATCCTAAAGGTCCCCTTTAGGAATCGCCGACGACCCAGTCCTCGGAAAAATTGATCAAAATGGTTCGTTGTGTGGCTCATATCTTAGAATCCCAGAATTCCTCTTTAATACTCTATTCTAACAGAAAGAATTATACGCCTAATTTAGTGTACAAAATTAAGCATTTAACGGGAAATTAACGAAGCGAGAATAGGACCATTTTAACCGTCCTGGCAGTTACCAACTAGGAAGACGGAAAGGAGTGATATTTTAATAGACCTTAAAATATTCGTGCAAAGGCATCAAATTGCGCATAAAATCTAAAACTCAAGGTCAAAACCAGCAATAATGACCTTTTAATTGGTCATTACTAAAGCTATTTTTACGCTTAAAACGCATTTGAAATTGCGCTTGCAGTTGAATTGGCGGCTAATAGAGTTATTTTCCGCCTCGAATCACCTTTAATCCAAAAAGTATAATCACGGCGCCAAGCGTTGCCGAAACGAGCATTCCCACAAAATTAAGCGGAAGGGTTACCTGAAAAGTATCAGAAATCATCTTTACAATCCCTTGTCCTGGAGTAATTTTCAAAACATTAAAGATCGCACCTCCAACCACGGCACCGAAAATTCCAAGGACCGCATTGACCACAAAACCATAATTATTCCCTCTGATGATAAATCCAGCCAAAGAACCAGCCATCGCTCCTACTACCACCATCATGACTATATTCAAAATATTACCTGTATTAGATAAGAGATCCATATTTATATTTTTAAAATTAAAAAGGTCAAAAATAATTAAAAATATACGAAGTAGACCATATCCCATCGTTAGATATGGGACGTACTAGCTTACAGGCTGTATTTGACAAGTTAATTTTTGTACTTTTACAGATAAAGGTGATGTTCAGATTATTCAAAATGAAAACCAAATAATTATGATAAAAATATTGATTGCCGATGATCATACCATGTTTGCAGATGGCATCGAATCTATCTTAGCTGAAGAGACAGACATAGAAGTAGTAGGAAAATGCTATGATGGAGAAGCAGTCTTCACCGAACTTGCAGAGAAGGAGATAGACTTGATTTTATTAGATGTCAATCTACCTAAGATGAATGGAATAGAGGTTTGCAAAAAATTATTTAAAGAAAAAACCGATATAAAAGTATTAGCGCTTTCTATGTTTAATGAGGAGAGTTATGTTACGGAGATTTTGAATAATGGGGCCCAGGGCTATATTTTAAAAAATACGGGTCGAACAGAATTACTAAAATCTATCCATACCGTAGTGGAAGGTCAATCCTATTTTAGCCCAGCAGTTACCCAAACCATCATGAAAGGACTCGTCAAAGGGTCCGAAAGATCGAAGGCAGCTAATTTAAATATTCCTAAGATTTCCCGACGCGAAAAAGAAGTACTTCAACTGATTGTAAAAGAACATACTACCCAAGAGATTGCGGATCAGTTATTTATCAGTCTAAAAACGGTAGAATCACACCGCGCAAATTTACTCGCAAAACTCAGTGCTCGGAATACAGCCGGACTAGTGCGGATTGCGATGGAAAATAATTTAATCGATGTTTAGGTTTCAAACCCTGAGGATTCTTTTCCTCTTTTTGCTTCCCTGCACGCTAGTGGGCAATACCCCCACGGATACCTTATATTCTTACCAGCAACTTATGCAGTTCTATGTAGATGCTCAAACCAATAGTGATGTTTGGAGAATGGCTGAAGTACATAAAGATTTTGGGGATTATTATTTTAAAACCAA
>JALZUU010000609.1 GCA_023300665.1 Saprospiraceae bacterium
ATCGTAAATGGGCAGACTTGGCAAAAAAACAGTTTAATAAATTAGTGACAGAACTTACACAAGGAACTTACGCGGTCAAAGGAAAAAGTACGTTTAAAGATGAGTTCGTTACTGCTGGAGGTATTGTATTAAAAGAGGTAGACTTTAAGACTTTTAAAAGTAGAAAATTAGCTAATTTATTTTTTGCGGGAGAGGTATTGAATATTGATGCGGTGACGGGTGGTTTTAATTTTCAGGCTGCGTGGACGGGTGGTTGGTTGGCGGGGAATGCGATGGCGGGAATTGAATAATGGATAATTTTTTAATGAAGAATTAATAATGGTTCTTTTAGCGTGTATATCTTTTGATGTGTGTTTTTTTCTCGCAAAGGCGCAAAGAACGCAGAGATTCTATATCTCGTAACGTGTCTATCTCTTATGATGTATGTTTTGGAGGTGAACAACTATCGCGTGCTTTCTTCAAGAGAAGCGAAAATACCATATCATCTAACGTATAGGTAGAAACTTTAGTTTGAATCCTTTCTTCCTGGTTGGTTATTAACAATTTTGCTTGTTTTTTGTTAGGAAGCTTCGGGGTTTTATTTGCGTAGCCAAAACTACTTTTATTTAGTTAAATAATATGAACAACAATAATAGAGATTTATCCGTAAAAAATATTCGGCCTGCGATTCCGATGATCATCGAAGAGGCGGCTACTTCGCCGGAAGAGCGTTTTCAAAATACTTGCTTACGTCCTGTTTTAAAATTTCAAAATGATTTATTGTTGGCTGTCTTTCGGAATTACCTAACCTTACGGAAAGGGAAATTTTATGCGTTGTCTAAACCTAAAAGATTGGAATATATCGAACAGGCAATCCGGAAGGATTTGAGGTTTAAAAGTCTATTGATTGGAATGATAGCTGGACAATTTACGGTGGAAGAATGGGGAATTTATAGTGTACATGAGCGGGAGTTAAGGAAGCGATTGACGAGTCTTTTGGTGCATCGGATTCAGGATGGTATGGATGTGTAAATGTGCGGATTGAAGGATGTGCAGATTGGGTTGAGAAGAAGACATATCATTTAAAAAATTCGGTCTCGGTCATTATTCATGATGATAATTAATTATTCATTAACTATTCAGGGGTAGTTTTATTTTCTAAAGATGCTTAAATTGCGGTATGAAAAAGATGTGGACAATAATTTCATTAATGGTTCTTTTGATTGGCGGCGTAGCAGACACGGTTCAAGGGCAAGAGGTGTTGGATTGGGTGACACTGGCAGATGTGAAATTTAAAAAAGAATATTCAGAGGAATTGACGTTGGAGTACGATGTAGCGACCTTTGGAGATTTGATTAAGCAATTTGATGGAAAAGAAGTACAAATTTCTGGTTATGTGATTGCGTTGGATGCCTTGGGTGTTAGTTTTGTTTTGTCTCGAAATCCAAATGCGACCTGCTTTTTTTGTGGGGGTGGCGGTCCAGAAACGATTGTTGATATTAAGGTCAAACCTAAAGCGCTTAAGCGTTATAAAATGGATGAACGTAAGACGTTTAAAGGTATTTTAAAAATGTATCCTGATAACTCCGGTAGCTTCATTTACTTATTAACAGAAGCGGAACCGATTTAATTTTTTTATTAGAAACTACTTAAATGATACGCTTATCTATTCTGAAAAAAGGAATTTCTCTTTTTCTTACATTGAGGAAGCGGTTGTTTCTTATAATAGAATCTTCCTCAAAAGCAATACTGAGCAAAAGCATACGAGAATGAAGATTCGAGACAATGGCCGAAGTATCTAGGATGATCCTAAATACATAGGCATGGGACTTGCTAAGGTGCAGGAAATTGGACAAGTCTCACAAAATGCATTTTATCTACAAATTGAACCAAGTGTTTCGACGACGGTAAGTTTTTTTTTTAGAGGCGCGGCGCTGTAATTGTTACCGTTATTCATAGAGATCTCTATAAGTCTTCCAGAAAAGACGCAGCCGTTGTTAATAGCATTTCTTTCCGCTCCGGATTCATTTTATCGAAAGTACGCACCAGTATTCCTAATCTTGGATTTTTCAGAAAAAAGTCGCGGTTGTTATCCATAAACCGCCAGAAGAGTCCGTCCCATACTTGTTGCCATTCTCCTTTTTTATAGTTACTCATTTTCATGATATAATTCGAACCACTGATGTAGGGCTTCGTAGCAAAAAAGCCGCCATCAGCGAATTGACTCATTCCGTACACATTCGGCACCATCACCCAATCATAGGCATCTATAAAGACTTCCATAAACCAGCGATATACTTCGTCGGGATGAAATTCGCAGAGCAACATGAAGTTCCCTAACACCATTAGCCGCTCAATGTGATGGCAGTAGCCGTCTCGCAATACTACTTTAATTGTCTCATCAACGGGAACAATACCAGTCGTTCCATCATAAAAACTTTTCGGAATTTTTCGTTCAAATCCCCAGAAATTACGGGTTCGAGATTCCGTACCTTTGGCTTCGTACATACCACGGATAAACTCCCGCCAGCCAATAATTTGTCGAACAAACCCTTCCAACGAATTGATAGGTACCTGATTTTCTTTAGCGTACACCAACGCACGATCAACTACTTCGACTGGTGAAATAATCCCAACATTGAGCATCGGTGTAAGTACACTGTGATGTAAAATTGATGCCTGCGAAACAATCGCATCTTCGTAATCACCAAACTGATGAAAACGAAATTCAAAAAATTGTTGGAGCCATTCTTCGGTAGCCGCACGCGTATAGGGATACAGTGGTTCACTATTTAAAGCGCCAAGGTTATCTGAAAAATGCTTTTCTACGTATGCGACCGCCTCGGTCCAGTACTTGTCTTTTTTTGGAAAAGAGATGGCTGGTGGCGTTTTTCCTTTAGGATATTTTTTTCTATTTTCGGCATCAAAACTCCACTTACCACCGATGGGTTGATCTTTCCCTTCGATGAGAATGTCACGTTTCTTTCGTTGTTGTTTATAGAAGGTAGTCTGAAAAAAAGATTTTTTATCGGGCTTAAAAAAAGTCTTGAGATCTTCTTTTGTATTAATAAAAAGATCATTTCCATATTCGACCAACTTGACATTTTGCTTTTTAGCGGAAGCACGTAATCTTCTCTCCAGCAAATAATCTGTTGGGTTAATAAAATGTATTTCCTTAACTCCTTTTTTTGCCAATCCCTTCATCAGTTGACGAACATCATTTTGAGGATCCGTCGTTTCGATATAGTTTACCTTAATTTTTTTCTTCTTTAGAAATGCAGCGTGCGCTTGCATGGAAGCGCGGTGGTAAGCGATTTTTTGTTTATGAAAATTGTATTGCTGAAAGAAGAGGTGTTCTTCAACCAGATAAATCGGAAATCTGTTTTTGTGGAATTCGTGCTCCTGGAAGAGTTGATGAGGAAAGAGGAGATTGATGGTCATAAATTTTTGTTTTTCGTTTTTACCCTAGAGACGAAATATGCCTTACCTCTACCGTAATTTTCACATTAATAAAAGAGGAACAACAAAAAAGCAAGAGAGTTGGGAATCAGGGTAAAATATTTAAGTTTGAGCGCCTTTCAATTAAGTGGCGTTATATGGCGAAGATTGCTACGATTGGTGGGGCAAGGTTTTGAAGGTACGGATTGAGTAGCGCTGTTTTTTATTTGTAATGATGGATCTATAGGTCCGCTTACTTTGGTGGGGTGGTCTATTTTTTATTTTGCGGGAAATAAATTGATTGTATTTTTAAGATTATTAAATTTTATACTTGATCACATCAGGCACTGAGACGATATAAAATTATAAAATGGATGAACGTAAGACCTTTAAAGGCATTCTAAAAATGTATCCCGACAATTCCGGTAGCTTTATTTATCTGTTAGTAGAAGCGAAACCAATTTAATCTTCTTTATTTAGCAGACTCCTTATCCTCAAAATAAGTATCTATTATTTTGAGTAAGTCTTTCTTCTTGAGCGGTTTTTCAATGAAGTCACGAACGACTTTATCATCGACCTGTTTCAGCTTATCCTTATGAGAATCAGAGGTAGTTAAGAAGACAATTACGACCTCTGCTTTTCTGGACTTTGGTAGTTGATGGTATTGTTCTAGAAATTCAAAGCCGTCCATCAAAGGCATATTAATATCTAAGAAGATGATGTTAGGCGTCGGATATTTAACGTTATCAGGAGTTTTAAATTTCCCGGTATGGTTAAGGTAATCTAGTGCCTCCTGACCATTAAGGGCGACATGTACCTGCTCGGCGATTCCAAGATCTTCGATCAACTCTTCGTTCAAAAAGTTGGTGGTAGCATCGTCATCTACCAACAGGATACATTTTATTTTTTTCATTAATTTTTGTTTAAGTAGTCGTTTAAAATAGTCAATAATTAATGAATAAGACTCTTTTTGAGCAATTATTTACGCGAATCAGCCTTTGAAAATAAATTTGTTAAGGAAAGCGCAGAATCTTACCCGAATCAAGTTTAGGGTTATGTATTTTTTTGCTACTCGCTACTCGCTTTTAGCAACTTGCTTCCTTCAATCACGATTAAGGGAAGCAAGTAGCTAGGAAGCAAGAGGCAAATAGCATTTTTCTAACGTACTTCTTTCGTCAACAATTAGGGATCTTATTAAAATTCAACTCCTAATTAACAGTTACTTCGGCTGCTTTTTAGGAATGGTGAAATACACTGTGGTTCCCTTTCGAATGCTTGATTTTACCCAAATTTCACCCTGATGATTTTCTACAATCCGCTTACAGCTTGACAAGCCAATTCC
>JALZUU010000610.1 GCA_023300665.1 Saprospiraceae bacterium
GATAGCAACCATCCAAAAAATGCCAGCATTACTTGGAGAAGTGGACGTAATTCGTAGTATTCAACTCTTGCCAGGGGTATCGACCGTAGGGGAGGGAGCGACAGGATTTAATGTTCGTGGAGGTAGTATTGATCAAAATCTGGTGTTGTTAGATGAATCTCCAGTTTATAATTCTTCTCATCTATTTGGTTTTTTCTCGGTCTTTAATCCAGATGCGGTAAAAGATGTAAAATTGTATAAAGGTGGTATTCCAGCCCGTTATGGTGGACGACTCTCGTCTATTTTAGATGTACGAATGAAGGAGGGCAATAACAAGAAGTTATCTGTAAACGGCGGTGTTGGATTTATCTTTTCTAGATTGTCTATAGAGGCACCAATTGTTAAGGATAAAGGAAGTTTTATTATTGCTGGTCGTCGTTCGTATATTGATGTATTGTCTAGACCATTTTTAAGAGATGATTTATCAGACACAGCACTTAATTTTTATGATTTAACCTTAAAAACAAATTATAATATCAATGCTCGAAATCGAATTTTCTTGTCAGGATATTTTGGTCGAGATAATTTTAGATTCGGAACGGATGCAGGTTTTAATTGGGGGAATACTACTTTATCTCTTCGATGGAATCACTTGTTTAGTGATCGAGTATTTTCTAATATAACTTTGTACCGAAGTAAGTATGATTATGAATTAGCTTTTGGTGGAGAAGAAGATAATAGTTTTGATTGGAATGCGAATATTTTAAATTATGCTTTTAAACCAGAAATTTCTTATTATTTAAATCCTGATAATTTAATCACTTTTGGTGGTCAATCCATCTTCTATACTTTCGAACCTGGAAATGCGGTCGGTGTCAGTGAAGGAGAGAGTACAGACATTAGTTTAGATAAGAAATTTGCTTGGGAAAATAGTATCTATGTTGAAAACGAACAAACGTTAAATGATCGCCTTTCTCTGAATTACGGATTACGTTTTTCTCATTTTAATTATATCGGAGAAGGGACTAAATTTACTTTTGAAGAAAACGGACCGGGAGAACGTCAAACGCCGACCAATGTTGAGATTATCCCAGAAGGAGAATCTATTCAAACTTACAGTAATTTTGAACCAAGATTTTCTGCCAAATTTCAAATTCACCAAACTACTTCTTTAAAATTAGGATACAATCGAACGGTTCAATATCTACATTTGATTTCTAATAGTACGGCTTCTACGCCGGTAGATGTCTGGACACCGTCTACCAATAATATTAAACCACAGAAAGCAGATCAGATTGCTTTAGGTCTATTTAAAAATCTAAAGAATAATGCCTATGAAACTTCAATAGAAGTGTATTTTAAAGACTATCGAAATCTGACAGAATATATCGAAGGTGCCAATCTATTTTTAAATCAATTTCTTGAAGGTGAGTTAGTAAACGGTAAAGGTCGAGCTTATGGAGTAGAGTTGCATGCTGAAAAAAAGAAAGGAAAATTTACCGGTTGGTTGAGTTATACTTTTAGTCGTACCGAAAGAAGAGTAGAAGGCATCAATCGTTCGGAATGGTTTCCTTCACGTTTTGATCAGCCACATAGTTTGAGTTTGACTGGATTTTATGAGCTAAGTAAGCGATGGAGTCTTTCTGCTAATTTTGTTTTGAATAGTGGAACACCTGCCACTTTCCCAACAAGTAGAGTAGAGCAGCAAGGCTATGTGGTGCCTTTCAACTCTTTGGAATCTCGTAATAATGTTAGAATTCCTACTTACCACCGCTTAGATTTATCAGCGACCCTAAAACCAAAAGAAAAGCCTGGTAAACGATTTAAGAGCGAATGGGTTTTTGGAATTTATAATGTCTATAATCGTCGTAATCCATTTACTATTTTCTTCCAACAAGATCAAAATCGAGCTCTAGCCAATGTTCCAGTAACCACAGAGGCAGTCAGGTTTTCAGTGGTCGGAAATTTTATCCCAAGTGTATCTTGGAATTTTAAATTTAATTAAAAAAGGCTATTTGCTTTTATCGTTTGAGCTTTAAATAAGCAAGAAGAAAAATAAAACACCATCATGAAAAATATTGCATTTTTATTATTATTCATTTCAATTTGCTTTACAGCTTGTGAAGATATCGTAGAATTAGAATTAGAAGAAGGCACGGTAGAATTAGTGGTAGATGCTTGGATCAATACCGACACGGTACCTCAAGTAATAAAGCTTAGAACCACCGCTCCCTATTTTTCTAATGAATTTGCACCAGTTATTAATGGAGCAGAAATCATAGTATCGGATGAGGACGGTCGCAATTTTGAATTTATAGAAACCGACAACACTGGAAACTATATCTGGACACCTGAATCAGGAGAACGATTTGGAGAGATTGGTGAAAATTATTCCTTGTCTATATCCGTAGACGGAAAAACCTATACTTCAAATTCTCAATTAAACCCTACGGTTCCTGTAGATTCGATTACTTTTGAATTTGAAGAAGAATCTTTAGGAATGCCAGAAGGATATTATGCGCAATTTTTTGGTCGAGATCGGCCCGGCCTTGGAGACGCCTATTGGATTAAAGCGTATAAAAATAATGTTTATCTAAACAAACCTTTAGAGATTAATATTGCTTTTGATGCAGGTCCATCAGCTGGTTCTGAAGTTGATGGCTTGATTTTTATTACACCAATTCGAGAAGCCATTAATCCAATTCGAGATGATATTGACTTGGCACCTTTTGAACTTGGAGATAGTATTCGGGTAGAAATATGTTCTTTAACTCCTGAGGCTTTTACCTACCTTGAACGAATTCGAATCCAGTTGACCTTAGGTGATGCTGCTTTGTTTGCAGAACCGCCAGCAAACGTTCCTTCAAATATTAGTTCTTCAGATGCAACAGAAAATCCAAGAGGCTTTTTTGTGGTCAGTGAGATATCGAGTTTGGAGGTGGTGGTGGAAGAATAGTTAAACAGCTTCATTAAAAAATGACTATAAATTCAACTTTCTATTTGATGAAAAACACGAAAATATTCGAAGGGTAAATATGGAATAAAGTTGAAATTGGGTTATCGGTAAACCATCCTCGATTTTCACTCATAATCTCACATCACCATGAAATATTTTCTCTTCATTCTCACCTGCTTATTTTTGTTTTCTTGTACCTATAAAAAAAACATTCCTACACCCACACGAAAAGAAGTATCTCCACGTAAAATCACCAAAACCGAATTCCAAACCATCCTCGATTCCGCTGATATAAATGGCGCTATATTGATTTTTGATCCAGCAATAAACACCTATTATTCCAATGATTTTATTTGGTCTAAAAAAGGACAGCTTCCAGCTTCTACGTTTAAAATTCCTAATTCGATCATCGCTTTAGAAACCGGAGTTGTTGAAAATGATAGCACTCTTTTTAAATGGGATGGAAAAAAACGCGCCTTTAAAATATGGGAACGAGATTTGACTTTTGGAGATGCGTTTAAATATTCTTGTGTTCCTTGTTTTCAGGAAATTGCCAGAGATATTGGGGTCAATCGAATGAAAGAGTATTTAAATAAATTAGACTACGGAAATATTCAAGTTGATTCGACAAATCTTGATCTTTTTTGGTTGACTGGCGTTTCTAAAATTAGCCCTTTTCACGAAATTGATTTTTTAAAAAGATTTTATACTTCCAAATTACCGATTGCTAAACGAACAGAAAATTTAGTCAAAAAAATTATGATTCTAAACGAAAATCCAACCTATAAGTTATATGGAAAAACAGGCTGGACCAGTAATGGTAATCATAATAATGGTTGGTTTGTTGGATTTATTGAAACCAAAAATAAGATCTTTTATTTTGCTACCAACATAGAACCAAATTCAAGTTTTGATATGACTTTATTCTCCAAAATTAGAAAAGAAGTTACCTATCAAGCTTTAATGGAAATGAATATTATCGATAGAATTTAATAAAATAACTCAAAGCAGAAAATCCTAAATGCAAAAACGATATGACATTTATTTGCCATAGCGTTTTTACTAAAAAGAAATTTTTAAACAGCTTTATTCTTAAGCCTCTTTTCCAAAAATTTTCAATTGTTTAACATGACTTCCCAATGCTCCAAAATAAGTAGGATGATTGTTGTAGGGTAGACCATACTCTTTTGCCGTAGACTCGATAATCGGTGCAATTTGCTTATAGTGTACATGACAAATCGTTGGAAATAAATGATGTTCTACCTGAAAGTTAAGACCACCACAAATATAATTTAG
>JALZUU010000611.1 GCA_023300665.1 Saprospiraceae bacterium
AATATTGAATATTGAAGGAATTTTCATTACTATTTTTCTCGCACATCTACATAAGGATCTCCCTTCAAAAAGCTCTCTAACCAAGTTAGACACTCTTCGAAAGTTTCAAAGCAATAGCGATATTCTATCAGTCTAGGAATAAGTGTATAAGCTTCTAGCATATCTTTTGGCTGACCATGTAAACCCGTAAAGATCACCTCGATATTTTGAGCCTGTAAATCAAATATGGCGTCCTCCATGGCATAAAGTCCAGATTGATCCACATAAGGCACCTTATCCATTCGAATGATTACCACTCGAATATTTGGTAATGCTTTGACCATATCTTGGAATCGGGAAGCAAAACCAAAAAACAATGGACCATCTAAGTGTTTGATATAAATTTGGTCTCCTAATCGATCGATTACATCTCCTTCATCCGCCCAAGAAATTTCACGAGAAAATTCTTTAAGAGGAGCAGTGTTGGTTCTGTGATCTACGACATCAGAAATCTTTTTCATAAACAATAACGAAGCGAGAACCAATCCAACACCTACTGCTTCGATTAATCCTACAAATACCGTTAATGCTAGTACGATCAACATAACGACCACTTCACTTCGAGGAGAATGAGGTATATGCTTGAGTCCTTTATAATCCATTACACCAATTCCGACCGTGATCAAAATTCCAGCTAAAACTGCCGCTGGAATTTTAGAAGCCAACGGCCCTAAAAGCATTAAAACGACTAGCAATAGTAAACCCGCTATCATTCCTGAAAGTTTGGTCTTACCACCAGAATCGATATTAACCACTGTTCTGATCGTGGCACCAGCACCAGGAATACCACCAAATAATGCGGCGATCATATTACCAATTCCTTGTCCAACTAATTCTTGATTAGGATTGTGTTTGGTCTTCGTCATATTATCTGCTACGATAGAAGTCAGCAACGAATCAATCGCACCCAACGCCGCTAATGAGGCTGCGGTAACGATATAAGGAGTGACTTGCGATAAACTAAAACCTGCAAAAATATCTAATCTTAATATTGGAAACCCTGAAGGTATATTTCCAATCGTTCGATATTCTGGAATAAAAAAGAAGGCACCCAAAGAGACGGCTAATAAGGCAACCAGCGTACTAGGTATTTTTTTGGTTATCCGTTTAAAACCAAAGATGATAAAAATGGTAATTAAAGCGAGTATTAGATCAATATAGTTAATATTTTTAAGCGCTCTAGGAAATAGCTTTAAGGCATTAATAACACCAGAAGCCGCATTAGCTGCTAGCGCAGTAGACTCTTTTTGAATGTCTTCAACAGAAATCGTACTGGCTCGTTTAACCGTTTCTTCAAAATCTTCTAAAACCAAAATATCTTCAGCAGCTTCTTCTCGTAGAATTCGTTCTAGAATAACCTCCTCAGATTGGGCTTTAAATTGATTGACAAAACTTATATCTTCTTTTGGATAATACCCCAAAGCTGGTAATAGCTGAGTGATGATAATGATAACCCCAATTCCCGTCATAAATCCTGAGACCACCGGATAGGGTATAAAGCGAATATATTGTCCGACTTTAAGAATACCAAGCAGCACTTGGATCAAACCAGCAAGAATAAAGACAATGAGAATAGAAGGAATGGCTCGTTCCATGTCCCCTTCGTTGGCTGCAACGATTCCGGCGATAATCACCATACTAACCGCAGTCATCGGAGCCGTAGGTCCTGAAATCTGGGTACTCGTACCACCAAAAAGGGCAGCAAAAAAACCAATAAAAATAGCGCCATATAGTCCTGCTGTTGCTCCTAAGCCGGACTGAAGTCCAAAGGCAAGGGCAAGCGGTAAGGCAACAATACCGGCAGTAATACCACCGAATAAATCTCCTTTAAAATGGGAGAAGTCAAATCCAAATTTCTTTTTCATAGTTTAATAGTGGCTTGTTTTTTAATAAATGTTTCACTCATTTCCTCAAAGATATAAATTGTGATCGCTTTTATAGAAGAAAACCCCAAATTCTCCCATAAAAATGCAGTAAATAGTCTGTAGAAAACCATTGAGTCTGAATCTTAAGAGGCTAGTGGGGATAAGATTTAAGAGGTGTTAAGTTATTCATTACGTATTACAATTTAATGGAATAATATTTGTCTTACTTCATTCAAGCACTTTTTGCTCCTAAAAAACTTAATCAGCTTTACTGGTTCACTCAAAAGAGCACCCCAAAATGCGTAAACTCCCACTAATTTTTTTAATTAGTATATCATTTTTGTATCTTTTTCCACCTGAAGCGAATGCATCAGGAGTAGATAGTCTATTTACTGTTTTTGAAGAAGAAAGAGTAGATTATACATCTGAAGCATTGCTCAATACCTGTGAGCACTTTCTTGAAGGTTTAAAAAAACAAGAAAAATTTACAGAACTAATTTTAAATAGCGGAAAAGCTATTCTCATCGCCGAAAGATTTCAAGACAACAGATATTTAGCAAAGTTTATTTTCCATAAAGGTTTTGTCTTTAAAAGGACAGGTAATTATGCCGATGCACTCACCGTTTTTGATCAAGTTATCGAACTGGCAGAAAAGGGAGCGGAGAAGAATACCATTCTAAAGGCACTTAGTGAGATTTCTTCTATTTATCAACAATTAGGAGACTTTCAAAAGGCTTATGACTATCAAATGAAAGCACTTTTAGGTTTTGAAGCGCTGAAAAATGTTGAGGGTATTTGTCGTAGTAATTATATGATTGGAACTATTTTCTTTTATCAACAACGATTTGATCAAGCTCTTACTCAATACCAAAAATCACTATCCTTAGCAGAACAGTTAGATAATCCTCGGTTAGTATTCTCTTCTTTGGGTGCTTTAGGTGCTACTTATCAAGATTTGAATAAACCTGAAGAGAGTCTTTATTATAATAAAAAAGCGCTGACGCTCGCTGAAAAAATCAACTATGATTCAGGAATCGCATATACTTTAAACAATCTTGGGCTTAGCTATCTAGAGATGGATAGTTGCAAAAAAGCAGAAAATTCTATCTTGGCTTCCCTTAAAATAAAAGAAGATTTAAATGACCTTTGGGGAGTGATGGGATCTAAATTTTCTTTGGTCGAGGTATATAAAAAGTGTAATAATGAAAATAAAGTATTAGGAATTTTAAAGGAAGCATTAGAAATTTCGAAAAAATTAGGTTCCAAACCTCGAGAGCTTGAGGCTTATAAAGGATTGACAAAATTTTACGATAAAAAAGATGTAGCACTTGCCTATGAATACACTAAAAAATTTATTGCACTAAAAGACACCGTTCTGAACGAAAAGACTCTCGAAGAAATGGGACAAACTCGTGAACGATACGAGTTGGAAAAAAAAGAGCATGAGATTTTAATGTTAAAGGCTGAAAATAAAATTCTCAATGTTAATAAAGAAAATCAACGGCTTTATGGATTACTCTTTGCGGTCTCAACTGTTTTCTTACTACTCATTGTTTTCTGGTTTTTTAATCGGGTAAAAACACATCGTCGAATCAACGAAATGTTAGAAGGAAAGAATGATTTATTGAACCTTAAAAACGAAGAAATTCGAATTAAAAATAAACAACTCGAACATTCTAACGAAGATTTAGAACAGTTTGCCTATATCGCTTCTCACGATTTAAAAGAACCGCTAAGAATGATTCATTCTTATACTTCGCTTCTTGAAAGACGATACAAAGATCAACTAGACGAAACCGGTAAAGAGTTTATGCATTTTATTGTAGATGCAGTAGATCGGATGAAAAATCTATTGGATGATTTATTGGACTACTCTCGATCAGGTAAACAAGAATTGGCAAATACCTTAGTGTCTGTTTCAGATATAATGACGATTATACGTTTAAATTTACAAAAACAAATTGAGGAACAGAATGGGGAAATAATTATTAGAGAAGAAAATTTACCATCCATTATAGCACACAAATCTCAAGTAATGCAGTTAATGCAAAACTTGGTCAGTAATGGATTGAAATTTCGAGGAGAAAAGGATCCGGTGGTCATCGTGGATTGTGTAAAGAAAAACAACCAATTTATTTTTTCTGTTAAAGATAATGGAATTGGTATTTCAAAAAATAATCAGACAAAGGTATTTGAGATGTTTCGACGATTACATACTAAAGACGAGTATGCTGGAACAGGTATTGGTTTGGCGACTTGTAAAAAAATCGTTTCTAATATGGGAGGTGATCTTTGGATCGAATCGGAAGAGGGTAAAGGAAGTACCTTCTTTTTTGCAGTTCCTTGTCCAGTAAATAAATTAGTCCCAGCTTAAACAAGCTCTATACATTCTTCTTCTAAAAAACACAAAGCAGTATCGAAATTATTCGATACTGCTTTGAAGTTATAAGATCGTTTAGAACGATCTATTTTTTTAAGATTGTAATATTATGTGTTCTAGCATCATCAACAATTCGTAGATAATAAGTACCTTCAAAATTGATGTTTACCTCTTTCATTTGTAATTCGATTCTTCCATCGTTTACCTCCATATTTTGCTGGAATAGAACTTGTCCAGAAGCATTATAAATGTCCACTTTTACTTGATTATAAGTTTGATTTAACCCCATAATTAGCAACTGTTCTCTAACTGGATTCGGAACTGCAACCGGAGCACCTATCTGTTGGAAGGAAACAGATAATACACGCGAAATACTTTCAGACTCATCTAAATCTACACTTCTTAGTCGATAATAATTAGTTCCTGATTTAGGTGATTTATCTGTAAAGTTATAATGGGTTATTTCTGTTTCTCCACCGACGGCAGATTTGCTACCAATTTTGGTAAACTCAGTTCCGTCTGTTGATCTTTCTAACTCAAAATGACTAAAATTGATCTCAGAAGCAGTTACCCAACTTAAAAGAATATTATCGTTTTCTTTCTTTGCATTGAATGTTAATAATTCAACAGGCAACACACTGTTTGTAGATACTGTTCCAATGGTGACAACTACCGCACCGATTGGTGGTGGATCTCCTAATAAATTACTTTCAATAGATCCAGCTTCTCCGAGGCCGTTGCTACCCGTAACGGTTCCTCTTCCACCATTTACCCATTCGTTTATAGATTCATCAAGATATACGGTTGTGATTGAATTAATAGACATATTTGCGATCCCTGCTTCTTGACCATCTTGCCAGTGCATTACGAAATCAACTGGAGCACCTGCAATTCTATCAATAATCCAATGCTGATCTTCATTTATCTGGTCTAGATCTGGTGGAACACCACCGATTGGAGGAGGATCTCCGAAAAATTCTAAACGAAAAATCGAATTTGGGTCGGTTATAGGAGCTAATTCTAATGGAGCATAAATTCCATTTTTTCCTAGTGGAATAACTATTGGTTCAGTAGATAGACCTCTTTTTTCTATCGGACCATCAATATAGGCGTTTTCGTTGGCACCAGTAATACGAGCATTTTCTTTTAAAACAATTATATTAATAGAATCTGTCTCTATGATACCCATGTCCAATTCTAAACTAAAATCTAAAACCAAAGGGCCATCAAGTTGTATGGGATTATCTGAGGTATTGACTAATTTTACATTTGAAAATTGAAATTGGTCTGTATTACTGCCAATAAAATTATTGGTAGGTAGCGTCCCAAAGGTGTCAAAATTAAACACTAAAAGACTGTTAGGTTGCATAAATAAATTACCAAACGCCGTAGCTCTATCAATAGTACCTCCAACTTCTAAAACAGATGTTTGATCTATAACAATAGATATAGTGTTTTGATGTCTGGCATCTATCTTAATCTCACCATCTACATTTAGATTGTTTTAGACACCTGATATGTGTAATCTTACTACTTGTGTTGGGTCATCAGAGTTCATGTTAATATCTCCATCCACATTTAATGTTCCAGCATTTAAATTTACTTCAGAGTTTAAAGTTCCTGTTCCTCTTGATCCACTGAGGTGTAAATTTTTGCTAATGGTACTGGTAGCAGAAGAGTTATAAGAAAATTTAAATTGAGAATCCTCGTGTCCATCTAAAATTAAATCTTGTTTTGCAATTAAAGTTGAAGTTTCAGTAAAAGAAAAATCAAATCTATTTTTATCATAAATAGTAGCAATCAAATTTTCTTGTACCAATAATTCCGCTGATTCTCCCAAGGCAATTCTATGTGGAGCACCAGTTAGTGTAGTGGCAGGATTAAATTCTAGTATCATGTTTTTTAAGGCGTGAATTTTTGAATTCCCACTTGTTTCAATACTCATGGAACCCAAACTAGTGTCTAGGTCGACTTTCGTTACTAAGAAATCTCCATTGACCTCAATAGTAGAACTATTTACAGTTAAAATGATATTAAAATTAAGACTAGGATTAATACGTTGATTAGATAGCATAATGAACTCATCATTGAACAATGAGATCAGCTGAATTGAGAATTAGACTAGTAGGAGATTCTAATCCAATTGAATTGGTAAGCATGACAGTTTTTGCCATAGCTATTAGATTATTTGGAATGGTTACCATAACACCATCTATAATTACATCGTCATCTATTCCAGGATATCCAGGTTGATCCCAAATATTATCTGTCCAATTTCCATTTGTAATGGCCTTATAGGTAGCTGCTTGTGTGGAGTATATTCCTCCAAAAAGTAGGAATATTAATAGTACATGTCTCATTTTCATAGACTTTGGTTATGTGTTTTGATAGTTGAATGGTTACTGATTGTCATCAACTTTTATACCATAACAATAATTTTTAATGTTAGAATAATTGCTGTTTTTTTGAATTATTGACCCACTATCTGGAATAATATTTGTCTAACTATTATTGAAATAATCCTACCCCTACGACTATTTAATGTTTCCCCCTCCAAAGTACTAGAGAGAATCCAAACTAATATGAAAATATTTTCTATCGTTTTATTGATGATTTTATCATCGGTTGTTGTATACGCAACAAACGTAGATATCTTAGTGCATGTGGTTGAGCAAGAAAGGGAAAAGGGAAGCATTCAAGAAGCTATTCTAGCTTATGAAGAATTATTAAAAGCACTTCAGATTAAAGAGAAATTTTCACAAATGATTACCCACAGTGAAAATGCAATCCTTTTTATCAATAATAACTCAACTACTAACCCCAATAATAGGCATTATGCCCAATTTCTTCATTTTCAAGGATATGGACATGAACGACTTGGGAATTACCACAAGGCTTTAGAAATATATGATCGTATTTTAAAGCTGGACAAAGAAAAAATACAAGAAAAGATTTGGATCAATACACTTTGTCAAACTTCTTCTAGTTATCAGGCTCTAGGAAACTACGAAAAAGCCTACGATCTTCAAATGCAAGCGCTTCATCTTTACGAAGCTTCTAAGGATATGGTGGGTGTTGGTCGAAGTAATTATATTATAGGTACCATTTTTTATTACCAAAAACGATATGAAGAAGCACTTAGTCAATACGAAAAAGCATTATTTATAGTTAAGGAAACAAAGTATCAATTTCTTGTTTATTCTTGTCTAGGGGCTTTAGGAAGTACGCATGAAAAGCTTGGGAATATTTCCGAGAGTATCTTGTATAATTCCAAAGCATTACAGCTCGCTAAAGACATAAATTACGATTCTGGAATTGCCTATTCTTTAGATAATATTGGTACAGGTCATTTACAAAATGGAAATTGCAAAAAAGCCAAAGAAAGTATTTTAGAGTCAATTAAGTTAAAAAAACAACTTAAGGATAATTGGGGAATTCTAGGTAGTAAATTTTCACTAGTAAAGGTCTTTGACCAATGTGAAGAGAAGGGTAGTGTCTTACCGCTGCTATTAGATGTTTTATCAATGTCTAAGGAATTAGGGGCTAAATCTAGAGAACTAGAGGTCTATGAGCGACTCAGTGAGTTCTATGATAAAAAAGATCCAATCACGGCTTATAAATACACCAAAAAATTTATCGCACTTAAGGATACCGTTCTCAACGAAAAGACCTTAGAAGAAATGGGCCAATCTAAACAACGATATGAATTGGTGACAAAAGAACATGAGATAAACATGTTAAAATCAGAAAATAAAATTTTAAATGTTAGTAAAGAAAATCAACGCTTATATACCCTTCTTTTTATTGGTGCTGCTATACTTTTTCTATTAGTGATTGTTTGGTTTTTTAGTAGATTAAAGATGCAGCGTAGAGTTAATGAAATGTTGGAAAGTAAGAATGATTTACTTAATCTAAAAAATGAAGAGATTCGAATTAAAAACAAACAACTCGAACACTCTAATGAAGATCTTGCTCAATTTGCTTACGTAGCTTCTCATGATTTAAAGGAACCTTTACGGATGATTCATTCTTATACAACTTTAATAGAAAGAAGATATAATGACAAACTAGATGAAAGTGGTAAAGAGTTTATGCATTACATTGTTGATGCGGTCGATAGAATGAAAAACCTTTTGGATGATCTTTTAGATTATTCTCGTTCTGGTAAACAAGAATTGCCAGACACCCTTATTTCTGTGGAAGATATGATGATTGTTGTTTCTTCTAACTTGAAAGGACAGATTGAAGATAATAAAGGAAGCTTAATCGTAAGAAACGAAAATTTACCATCCATCCTAGCACATAAATCTCAACTAATGCAATTGCTACAAAATTTAGTTAGCAATGGAATAAAATTTCGAGGAGAGCGAGACCCGATTATTATTATAGATTGTGTCAAGAAAAACGATCAGTTTGTTTTTTCTGTGAAAGATAATGGAATCGGTATCTCTAAAAACAATCAAGAAAAAGTATTCGAAATGTTCCGTCGTCTTCATACAAGAGAAGAATATGCAGGTACGGGTATTGGACTAGCAACTTGTAAAAAAAATGTTAGCAATATGGGTGGAGATATTTGGGTAGAGTCTGAAGAAGGAGTAGGAAGTACCTTTTTCTTTGCAGTTCCTTGCCCAACTGAAGCGATGGTTCCCGCTTAAAAAAACATTATTCTATTCTATTCATTTTATAAAAATCTTTTGAGTGCGTGACGAATTTGGGGTATTTGCTGGTTAGCTAGTTGGCCTGTTGGCGCTCTTTTTACGTATTTTTACGTTTGAGGGAAGCTAACCAGCCAACCAGCTAACAGGCCAACTAGCAAAAAAATATACTACTCCCCCTATTTTGTCACACATTCAAATCTTTTCTTTTCCATTCGATCTGGAACGATAAGGCCCCAAAAATGGTTTAACTTTGTGATAAATAAATGCTAAGTTAAATCCAATAATCACCATGGCCCGAGCGCTTTTTACAGAAATGATTACCCGTCTTTACCAACAAGGAGAGATTGTTCTGTACAATAATGTGCTCAATATTCCTGCAGATGAAGCCTTAGTAACGGGAGACTTTTTAAGAGAAGTCTATGACTGGGAAAAACAAAATTATCCATTTACTGCTCCTGAATTTGATTGGACAGCCGCTCTTTGGAGCGCTAAAGTCGTTTATTTCAGTGCCCAATTACTCCTTTATCGCCAAACGGCTATCGAAGAAGTAGCAACCTTATTACAACCTTATACGGATCTTCCGACGGTTAATAATATCCTTTCTGTAGATCTCTGTCTACGTTTTTTACCCGATATTTTAAACAAATTAAAAGAAATTGATCCTGAAGATGAGATTATTCCTATCCTAGAATCTTTTTTAACTCAATGGCATTATTCTGCTATTAATTATCCGTTGGAGGAAACTAAATTGGACTTTAAAACGGTTGTATCGGATAGAAGTATTCGACAACTTTATTGCGATCGAATTATCGCTCATAAAGCGTTTAGAAGAGCGCGACATGAAGCGATTGAACCTTATGTGATAGGAAGTTTGGGTGATTACAAAGATATTTTTTGGAAAGACCTTAGAGTTTGGTCAGATCAAACTCAAAACAAAAATATATGATACAAATTGAAAAATTAAACGAGGTAATTAACTTCGTTAAAAATACCTTTGTAGGTAAAGATGAAATTATTGACCTGTTGGGAATCTGTTTGATTGCTCGGGAAAATGCATTCTTATTAGGTCCTCCTGGAACGGCTAAGAGTGCCATCGTGCGTACACTTTCTGGGTGTATTGAGCACGGAAAAAACTTTGAATATTTATTGACTCGATTTACAGAGCCTAATGAAATTTTTGGTCCTTTTGATATTCGAAAATTAAAGGAAGGAGAACTAGTAACCAATACCGATGGAATGATGCCGGAGGCTTCTCTAGTTTTTTTAGATGAAATCTTTAACGCCAATAGTGCGATTTTGAATTCTCTTTTATTGGCCTTAAATGAAAAGATTTTTCGACGTGGAAAACAAACCATTGATTTGCCTGCCTTGATGTTTGTGGGAGCAAGTAATCTCTTACCTGAAGATGAAGCGCTAGCTGCCTTATTAGATCGTTTTCTAATTAGAATAAAATGCGATAATGTCCATCCAGAATTATTAGGACAAGTATTATTAGCTGGTTGGAATTTAGAAAATAATAAAAATGGTAAAAAGCCTACCATCCAACCGGAAGATATTCAAGCGTTGCAACAGGCTTGCCGAAATGTTGA
>JALZUU010000612.1 GCA_023300665.1 Saprospiraceae bacterium
AAAAACCAAAAAAAAGGCCCTACTTTCGTAGCGCCTCTCTTATTTTAATCACTCATAAAATTATTTGACTTCGTTGGTTATGATCCACACATCAAGCAATCTGGATCATCCAAGTTACATGCTTGTCCTGCGTTAGGATCTTCCTCAACGATTGGCTTTTGTTTAGCGTGTTCAGCTAAAGCATTTTTGTTGATACCTACTGCATCTTCAGTAGCTACTGTAGCTACAGAATCATTAGAAGCAGTTTGTACTCGTTGGTGTTTCTTTGCCAAAGTAAACTTAATTGGATCAACGGCTGCTTTAGAACGCAAGTAGTACATACCTGTTTTCAAGCCTTGCTGCCATCCATAAAAGTGCATAGAAGAAAGCTTCCCGAAGTTTGGATTTTCTACAAAAAGATTTAAACTCTGACTTTGACAAATATACGCTCCACGCTCGGCACTCATATCGATGATTACCTTTTGGCTTAATTCGTACGAAGTCTTATATAGATCTCTTAAATCTTGTGGAATTTCTTCGAGGTGCTGAATAGAACCATTCGCTGCCATTACTTGCTGCTTCATATCTTCGTCCCAAAGGTTAAGACCAATTAAGTCTTTCAGTAAATGTTTGTTGACTACGATATATTCTCCAGACAAAGTTCGACGCGTATAAATATTGGCCGTGTATGGCTCAAAACATTCGTTATTACCCAAAATTTGAGAGGTAGAAGCCGTTGGCATTGGAGCAACTAACAAAGAGTTACGTAATCCGTGCTTTTTCATGTTGGCTTTCAAATTAATCCAATCCCAACGATCCGTTGGAGTTACGCCCCAAAGGTCAAATTGTAATTGTCCTTTGCTAGCAGGAGAACCAGGGTAAGATTCATAATGTCCATCTACTTCTGCCTGTGCAACAGACTCAGAGATCGCACCAAAATAAATCGTTTCAAAAATTTCTCTATTCAACTTACGTGCCTCCGGACTATCAAATGGATAACGCATCAAGATAAAAGCATCGGCTAATCCTTGTACCCCAATTCCAACTGGGCGGTGACGCATATTAGAATTTCTAGCTTCTTCTACTGGATAGTAGTTTACATCAATTACTTTGTTAAGGTTACGAGTAACTACTCGCGTGATATCGTGTAATTTCTGGAAATCAAATTCTCCATTTTCAACAAACTTAGATAAGTTAATCGAAGCTAAGTTACAAACCGCTACTTCATCAGGAGACGTATATTCAATAATCTCGGTACAAAGATTACTAGAACGAATGGTCCCTAGGTTTTGCTGATTAGATTTTCGGTTTGCGGCATCTTTGTATAAGATATAAGGCGTACCAGTTTCGATTTGAGAATCTAGGATAGCAAACCAAATTTCTTGAGCTTTAACCGTTTTTCGAGCACGACCTTCTTGTTCGTATTTGTGGTATAATGCTTCAAATTCACCACTATGGCAAGCATCCAGACCAGGTGCTTCATTAGGGCAGAATAAAGACCATTCTCCATCCGCTTTCACACGTTCCATAAATAAATCTGGAACCCACATGGCGTAGAATAAATCTCTCGCACGCATTTCTTCTTTACCGTGGTTCTTTTTCAGATCCAGGAATTCAAAAATATCTGCATGCCATGGTTCGATATAAACGGCAAATGCACCTTTTCGTTTTCCACCACCTTGGTCAACATAACGAGCCGTGTCGTTAAAAACTTTTAGCATTGGAACAATCCCGTTAGAAGTTCCACCGGTACCTTTGATATAACTTCCTTGAGCACGCACGTTGTGAATGCTTAGGCCGATACCACCAGCAGATTGTGAAATCTTGGCGCATCGAGTAAGTGTTTCAAAGATACCAGGAATGGAATCTTCCGTCATGCTTAATAAAAAGCAAGAAGAAAGTTGGGGCTTTGGTGTTCCGGCGTTAAACAGGGTTGGAGTGGCATGAATAAACCACTTTTCGGACATTAGGGTATAAGTTTCGATGGCCGCGTCCAGGTTTTCACCGTGAATTCCGATGGCCGCGCGCATCAACATGTGCTGCGGACGTTCTACTACTTCGCCGTCCATACGGAGCAGATAAGAGCGTTCCAGTGTTTTAAATCCAAAATAGTCGAAGCTATAATCACGATCATAGATAATAGCACTATTGATCCGATCAGCGTTTGCTTCGATGATCTTTAAAGCGGTATCACTGATCAGACCAGCTTTCTCTCCCGTTTTAGGATCGATATAATCGTACAGTGCCCGCATGGTCTTAGAGAAAGACTTATCGGTATTTTTATGTAAATTAGAAATGGCAATTCGAGCAGCGAGCAATGCGTTGTCCGGATGTTGTGTTGCCATGGTAGCTGCAGTTTCAGCAGCGAGGTTATCTAATTCGGTGGTTGTTACCCCATCATATAGGCCTTGAATAACTCGTCGAGAGATTTCAATTGGGTCTACGTATTTTTGGTTTAAACCGTAACAGAGTTTTTTTACTCTGGCAGTAATTTTATCAAAAGATACATTTTCTGATTTTCCACTTCTTTTTACTACTTGCATGGTTAAAATTGATTAGTTCGGATACTATTTAGGCTTGTAGAATTTATTTGATCGTTAAACACTTGGCATCGGTTTTTGAGTCAAGTTTTCATTCTAAATAGTTTATCCATTGGTTAATTAAATTGTCAGTCTTTGTTTCTCAATAGCGGTAATCAATATTGAAGTTGGTTTAAAAGTCTTCGTCTAGTGAAAATTTTTGCTTATCGCGGTCAGCCATTACCCCTGATTTTTGATAATCTCCTACTCTTTTTTCGAAGAAGTTAGTTTTTCCTTGCATAGAAATCATATCCATCCATGGGAATGGATTTTCTGAATTATAAACTTTATCACTACCCAATGAATTTAGGAGACGGTCTGCTACGAATTCAATATACTGACACATCATCTCGGCATTCATTCCGATAAGATTGACGGGTAAAGAATCAGATACAAATTCCTTTTCGATTTCGACCGCATCCATAATAATTTTCTGGACTACTTTAATATCTAATTTGTTTGTAATGTGGTCGTTGTATAAGGCACAAGCAAAATCACAATGCATTCCTTCGTCGCGAGAGATCAATTCGTTGGAGAAAGTTAATCCAGGCATCAAACCTCGCTTTTTCAACCAAAAGATAGAGCAGAAAGAACCAGAGAAGAAAATTCCTTCAACGGCAGCAAAAGCCACTAATCTTTCTGCAAAGCTGGCCTCTTCGATCCATCGTAACGCCCAATCTGCTTTTTTCTTAACACAGTCTAGGGTTTCAATGGCATTAAATAGGTAGTCTTTTTCTTTGTTATCCTTAATATAAGTATCAATCAATAAGGAGTAAGTTTCGGAGTGAATATTCTCCATCATAATCTGAAAGCCATAGAAAAACTTGGCTTCGGTATACTGTACTTCGTTGACAAAATTTTCAGCTAAATTTTCATTAACGATTCCGTCACTAGCAGCAAAAAAGGCCAATACATGTTTGATAAAATGACGTTCGTTGTCTGTCAATTTTTCCCAATCCACTAAATCTTGTGATAGGTCAATCTCCTCAGCAGTCCAAATACAAGCTTGAGATTGTTTATACCATTTCCAGATATCATCATGTTGAATGGGAAAAAGAACGAATCGGTTAGGATTCTCAACCAGTATTTTTTCTTGTGCTGCATTCATTTTAGAGTAATTGTTTATTGTTTTAAAAATTGTTTTTGTTCTTAATCTTTTCTGGTATATATGATCCATAACAGCATAGGATTGGCCGTTAACGAATGGTTCATTCGCCTTTAAAGTAGCCTGCTGTTTCGGGTTATTCTGCGATAGAAAAACAACGATTGCACACACATTTACACTGAAGCCTCCACGATCCAAAAGGAATCGTAGTCGCTGATTGCGTCGATTGGTAAAAGCAGAAAATAGGAGATGGAGACCTTTCTCAATGCTTAGTATGTTTAAAATATGTTTGCTGTTTTCTATAAAAAGAGGTGGTTATAGTGTTTCACCTTTTTTACTTCCATTATCTGCATACTAAGATACGGAAAACATTAAATTAAGGTACTAAAAGTTATTAACACTGTGTTGATAACTTACCTAAGTCATTGATTATCAATAAAAAGTAATTGTTAACAACTTTTCCACACTGTGTATAAGTTTTATACGTTTTTTGTCTATTCTTATCATCAAATTAATGTAATTTAGTCAAATTTACATTCACTTAGCATTGTAAATCAAGCGCTTATATTTTTTACCTTGAATTGTTTCGCATTTTTATACATTATGAATTATAAAAATGTAATGACACTAATTTTATTTGCCAAATTTTATTTTGAATACTAAGTTCAGCAAATCAATACTAAAAGCGCTCCGCTTGATTTTCGGTGAAAAATAGTTGTTAGAATAATAGACCATGAAATTGGTTAGAAATAGTCTTTTAAAAAAGCCGTTTTCTACGGAACCATAATGCCAGTAGGATACTGATCACCAAAGAGAAAATTAAAATATAGAAAAAGGTCTCAGGGCTATCGTCCGATTTAAAGGGTACTGGAACATTCATTCCATAAAAACTCGCGACCAAGGTCGGCACCATTAAGATGATGGTGATTAAGGTCAACCGTTGAATAACCACATTCAGGTTATTGCTAATGATAGAAGCATAAGCCTCCATCGTTCCATTTAGGATATTTGTATAAACATTGGACATCTCCAAGGCCTGACTATTATCAATGATGATATCTTCAAAGAGGTCTGTAAGATGTTCATCATCTTTTATTCTTAGAAAGTCTGTTCGCTTCATCTTCATCTTAAGCAATTCATTAGAACTTAAGGTATTTACGAAGTAAACCAGTGATTTTTCAATACTTAGCAGCTGACGTAATTCTCTATTTCGACTTGAATCGTAGAGTTCTTTTTCAATGATATTTCTCTTTAGATTAAGCTGTTTTAGACAAGTCAAAAAGCGGAATACATTCTGCTCCATGATTTGCAGGATAAACAATTCTACCTTGGCTGGATCAAAATTCTTCAATTTATCTTCTAAAAAGCTATTCAACACTGGGTTCTCTTTAGGAGTAATCGTCACAATATAAAGTCCCGTCAAAATAATACCGATAGGAACAGTTACATAGATTGGATCATTATCATCGCTTCCATCGTTTAAGATTGGCGTGTTTAGTACAATGAGTCGATCTTCTTCCTCTCGCTCGTACCGAGAACGTTCATCAATATCCAACGAATCTGTTAGGAAATCTAAAGGAATGACTAATTCTGTGGCAAGGGCCTCTAATTCTGCATGACTAAAAGGAGGCGAAATATGAATCCACCCTGCACCATTAACTTGGTCAGAGACGATTAATTTACCATTTTCCTTTTTATAAAATTTTATCATGCTTACGGTCTTCACTTTGAAGCGGTTAACTTCAAATCTAGTTCGTACAAACATACGTAAAAACTGTAAGTTTTGACTCTATGCGGACAGGTTTTCCAGAGAAGAAGTTCCATTGAATTCTGGTAAACCCAAGGCTGGATGAATCACCGCAGCATAAATTGCTAAATCTTTGGATGTTCCATTCCCCCACTCTGGGCATTGTCTGTTGAGAATTCTATAATAATCAGCTACAATATCCCCTTGTTGTTCTAAATTAAAACTCCGTAAATCGCCTTTTGAATGAAGGGCGTTTTGTAGACCAAATACGCCTCCATAATCATAACCTGGAGTACTAGCTTGAGCAACCAAGGCACGCGGCATATAAATGGCACCCATCTGTTCGTATTGCCAGATATGTACCAATTCATGAATTAATAAGGGGTCAGACATTTTACCCCAGCTATTGATTAGATAGAAACTAACATAATAAATATTTTGCTGTTTAGGGCCAAGAAGTGCGTAAGCATCCAATCGAACCCGACGATAATTGATCTTACTTCCGTAAATAGTTCGGGCAATTGAGATTTCTCGTTTTGTCATGGCACGAGAATTGAACTTAATAAAGTCATTAATCGTTTCATAAACCTCTCCTATCCCGATTAATTCTAGGAGATAAATCATTAAAGTGAGGTTCCATTGTAAAAAACGGTTAAGCACAGAGGGCTGCTCTGGCCATAAATCACCCCAAATCGAAATTTTTGGTGATTTATAAAAGAGGGCTCCAAAGTGCGTTAAAATTCTATAAAATCTAAGCGGAAGTAGACGAAGAAAGTCCAGCATCCGGAAAGAAATAGCCGAAAACTTTAAGATCAACTGTTTAATAAACCAAGTTGTCCAAGCATTATTTATATAATCTTTTTTTACCAACGATGTCAAATTAAATGTGAATCAGTGTCTGAATTTATATAACCAATAATTATATGTTTCTAATTGACGCTGACTTGCATTCTATAATTGAAGCTGTTTAAAAATGAAGCACAATGGTTACGGACAAGTCATTGATAACGTGGATCTTCTGCTATTTTTATCTCAATAGCTTAGGCTATTCAGAGAA
>JALZUU010000613.1 GCA_023300665.1 Saprospiraceae bacterium
TTGATTGGGTTACCAGCTGCGTCTAGTCCTGTTGCACTTTGAACCGTTTGTGGATCGTCAGTAGGATCGGTATCATTTGTTAGAATATTTCCATCAACTGGTATATCTTGTGGTGTTTGATTGATGTCATTCTCTGCATTTGTTATACAAATATCTGCTAGTACACCATTTGTAGAAAGGCATCCTAAAGGCTCATAGGTTGTAGCATCACTAGCGAAGATATTTCCATCCACATCTAAAAATCCACTCAATGTTTCTAATGGAAGTACAGGAGGAATATTATCATTTGGTCCTGTAGCTGGATAAATTGATACCTCGTCAACACTAGTAATGTTATCAAATCCACTTCCGATATTTATCTCTGGGGTTGTACTAAAACCAACAGCTACATCAGTTGTATATAGCCTTGCTCTTAAAAATTTACCAGCACAAGCAGTTGTCGCTGTAGCAGGAATTGTATAATACGATTCTGCAATACCTTCTGTCCCTTGACTTGCACCATCCAATAATTCAGCTGTTGCACACATATCTGTAACAGAGGTTCCCACCATAAATAATGATGCATCGGCAGCTCCGCCACTAAGACTAAATCCAACATTTGTCAAAGAATCTGGAACCAAAATCCAAAAATCAGATTGTATCAATTCCATATCAGGAGTACTATGAGCACAGACGTGTGCTGGATCGATATCAACTAAAATTTCATCTGTTCTTCCTCCATTTTCTGGTAACTCAGAAACGATCCCTTCATAAGGTGCTCCAATAGCTGTAGGAGCCATTGGATATCCATTGACATCTAAATCACAAAATAACTGATTGATAAATCCTTGATGTGCTGCTATAACATCTGGAAGACTACTAACAGTAGGAACACAATCACTCCAATACTGCATATAAACAGAATCAGATTTTATCGGTTTTGTATATTCAATCATTTCTGCAGGACAGGAGAATGTTGGAATATCCAATGGATCAAAACAAGGTGGAGCTGTTGTACTAACTGGACAATCTGTTTGAGCACAACCTATCATAAATCCTCTGTTCAAATCTGCTTCATTATCGTCTAATAATAAACAGTTTGGAGTTTTTATAAATGGTGCAGTAGTTCCATCTAAAGGCGTTCCTGCAATTCCGATATTTCCATTGGAAACAACACATATTTGTTCATCAAAAATATAGATAACACATGGATCACATTCTGTTGAAGTCACTGCTGCATCTGTACTTGATAGGTCAGCTTGTCCTGACGCAGCAGAAACAGGAACGCCATCTGCATCGACACTACCTGTCAACACTCCATTTGCAATATCATTGGCGGTAAATCCACCATCACCTTCTAAGGCATCTGGGCAACCGTCATTGTCGGAATCTAAATCTAAATAGTCTGGTGTTTCGTCATCATCGGTATCAGGGCAAAAAGAAAAAGAAAATCTTCCTGAATTAAGTGGACCTCCGTCTTCTATATTTAGATGTTCTATTTTTATTCCATCTAAGCCTTGCAAAGAGGTAATTTCAAATTGAGCATAAGGCGGACCTCCTCCATTTCCTGATAGCGCATCTCCTGTAACAATCAAGGTATCTCCATTAATTGTGATGTCAGCATTTGTATTTGCAATTACATTCCATACATTTGTTCCATCACTTCCAATAGCGATAAATACAAATTGATCAGATTGATTAATATTGGAATTCCCTAAACTATTGCTAGCTCCAAATCTCAAAAAGGCTGAGCTACCAAAAGTCAGGTTGGTATATAATCCTTCGCCTATGATATGATCGTTATCTTGAAACCTTAAGATACTACCTCCATTTTCAGATCCAACAAATACATCATTATCTGTTCCTCCTATCTGAGTAGGTGCATCTACTGTTAACGTAATTGGAAGTGTGGCTCCGTTTATATCTGTTGTTAAGTTGACGGAAGCATCTCCTGGTACCAATTCATTTTGACCACCGTTAAAATTTGTATTTATACTTGAAAAATTTACGGGTACTAAAGGACATTCTGCATCATCCAAGATTCCATCATTATCATTATCTAAGTCACAAGTATTTCCAATTAAATCTCCATCCGCATCTGCAAATAACGAACTATTGCTATTACATGGATCGCATTCATCTGATTGAACTGTAGCATCGGCTGAACTACCTACTGTCTGACCAGGAGCTGCAATTACCGGTACGCCATCTGCATCTACACTACCTGATAAGATTCCGTTTACAATATCTGAATATGTAAATCCACCATCTCCTTCTAAGGCATCTGGGCAACCGTCGTTGTCGGAGTCAAGGTCTAGATAATCTGCGATGCTGTCATTATCGGTATCTACACATTTTGAAGCTACAAATCTGAAGCCTTCTAACGATCTTCCACCTGTAGCGTCTATGGTGAAACTTGTTGCTCCACTTGGTAGAATAACATACCAATCTAAAAGATCATTTCTTATACCGTTTAATGGGTTTGAATGCGATTGCGGATGACTTGTTGTTTGATTAAAACTTCCGCCATTTGCGAAGCTATATCCGTCTCCTTGTACTATTTCATTGTCAGGATCAACCATGATCGCATTACCTACACCTCCGGTCCAGGAAATGGAATATTCCGTAAAGGCTGAATAAAAATCTGAACCGTCTCCCATATTGGCATGTAATTCCAATTGTATGTCATTTGATGCTGCGCTTGGTACGGTGAATGTAGAAGTCATATTCCAGCTACCAGTCCCACTATATTCGAAGTATACACCATCGCCTGCTCCTTGGTCTGTAACACTAAAATCATTGCTACCTGTTGTATTTATATCCCAATTGGCGGTAGTCCCATCAGCCATAGATACCGTTCCAGATTCAATCCCTCCGGAGCCTCCTGAATCTAGCGTAAACGTACCTGCTATTGCAGCACACTCTTCAATATCCAATATCCCATCATTGTCATTATCTAAATCGCATACATCAGCAATCCCATCTGTATCAATATCTGTAAATAACGAACTATTGCTATTACATGGATCGCAT
>JALZUU010000614.1 GCA_023300665.1 Saprospiraceae bacterium
AAATTTCTTATCCGCTTCCAGCTACCATGGCCACGCTCCACAACGAAGGATTAAATCAAGAATTGCAAAAAGAATATCTATTAAAAGCCCGAGCGCTTAAATTAGATATGGTTTTTGGCCCAGAAATAAATACCCATCATGAAGTGGATACTGTTTTTAATTTTCAACAATCTGCTTTTCTACCGAATTTATTAGCCAAACAAAGTCAACGAATGGTAGAGGAATTTCAAAAAGAAGGAATTCTGACTGTGGCGAATAATTTTCGAGATTTAATTTATATAGAAAATGATACCCTACGTACTTTACCAAAACTCCTAGCAAAGTATAGCCGATTGGTCAATCGTGGATTGAGTGGAATGGTGATCGACGAATCACTGATCAAAGATATAGATCAAGAGAAGAAACCTAGAGGATATTTAAGACAATACCTAAAAGAAAATATAAAATTTGATGGTTTGACGCTAGGAGCAGCACGAGATACGCAAACACTTCAGGCACTTTTATACGGAGGAGTAGATATGTTGATCGTACGTGATAGCGTAGAGGTATATGCCCAAGTGATACGACGAATGATAGGGGAGGGGCATCTTTCTGAAAAAGAATTAAACGCCCGAGTCTATAAAGTGCTCATGGCCAAAGCTTGGCGAAAAGACCCGAAGAATCCTGAGCGAATTGAAGCGGATCAGATTAAAGAAATGTTTGCTACTAAGGAAGATAAGAGACAGATTGAGGATTGGTATCGGAAGAGTATTGTGGTTCTGCGGAATTCGAATAATGTGTTACCATTACCCATTACAGAAAAAGCTACAGGAATTATTCAGGTAGGAACGAAAGGGTATCTTGATTTTGAAAAAGCCGCTAAAAATTATTCGGAAATTCTGCCCGTCCTGATTAAGCGATTGCCTGGAAGAGAACTAGCAACGCTGACTAAAAAAATGCGTAAAAGACCCGTCGTGATCTCATTGGATCACATCGTTTTAGATACCGTTAGAGATGCTAATTTTATTGCATCGGTCAATCGACATAGTCAACAGGCACCGACAATTATTATCAATTATGGAAATCCTTTACAGCTTCCAATTTTTGATGAAAAAGTAGCCTTAATTCAATCTTTTGAAAATAATGCAATTGTTCGAAAAGAGGTAGCACAGATGGTTTTTGGAGGAGCAACTTCTTCTGCAAAACTTCCGTTGGCACTTTCTCCAGAATTAGAATATGGAAAAGGAGTCGTTTTAAAAATGAATCGATTGGCTTACGTAACACCTCATGAAGTAGGAATTGATCCAGTCAAATTAGTAGGCATTGATGCGTTGGTTAAAAGTGCTATTCAAAAAAAGGTGACACCAGGTGCACAAGTGATGATCATTAAAAATGGAAAAGTATTTTATCATAAATCTTTTGGTCATCATAAATATGATAAAACTAGAAAAGTATTAAATACGGATCTCTATGACCTAGCCTCTCTAACAAAGGTTACGGCAACTACACTAGCCTCGATGAAACTTTATGAACAAGGTAAGCTTCCTTTGAAGAGTACACTCGCCAAATACATGACGATCAAGGATAATAAAAAACTGGAAAAAATTACACTTAAAAAACTATTGACTCACTCCTCTGGGTTACAGGCCAATATGCCTATTTCCAGATATGTATTTTTAAAAGATACGCTAGATCCTGACTGTAATGAATATTTTTGTAAACAAGCTAAGTTTCAAAATAATATTCAAATTGCAGATAATTTCTACATGGATAAACGATGGCAAGATACTTTATGGCAGACGGTATTAGAGATTGTTCCTAAAAGAAGAAAGAAAAGATTCCATTATAGTGATGTCAACTTTAATTTATTACAAGATATTATTGAAAAACAGAGTGGAAAAAAACTTGATAAATACCTAGACCAAAATTTTTATAAACCATTAGGCCTACGTTATTTAACCTATTTGCCTCGACAAAAATTTAAGGCTGAACAACTTGTCCCAACTTCATTGGATGATCGTTGGAGAAAGACAAACGTACATGGTTATGTGCACGATGAATCTGCTGCTATTTTAGGTGGTATTGCAGGAAATGCTGGACAGTTTTCTAATGCACAAGATCTAGGAGTACTTTTTCAGATGTTACTAAATAAAGGTAGCTACGGAGGACGAAAATATTTTAAACCAGAAACGGTAGAGCTATTTACCAAAGCACAGTATCGAACACATCGAGGATTGGGCTTTGATACCCGTACCCATCGTAAGCCTCCTTCTTGTTCTTCAAAAGCGTCCGCTAAAACCTATGGCCATACTGGTTTTACGGGAACCTGTGTTTGGGTAGATCCAAAAGAAGAATTGATTTTTATTTTCCTTTCTAATCGAATTACTCCAAGTACTAAGAATAAAAAATTATTTAAAACCAAACTTCGTTCTCGCATCCATGATATCGTTTATAAAGCGCTTGGATCTTACGAGCCTTTATCAGTAACCTTAGCGACTGAAACGCCTGATTCGCCACCTGTGAAAACCGCTCTTACCCTTACTGCCAAAAAACTAACAGAATCAGAAGCGTGTGAAGAGGATATCATGGCCAGCCGCAAATAAACGACGATCGTAAACTCATCTATCTTTTTTCAAAAAAGAGGGTGCTCAATTAAGTGTGTCTCTTGCCATCCCGCGCCTATGGTCCTAAAGGATAGCTAGCGCTCATACACACTTTAGGGAACATTCTTTCAAAAAAGCCTTCCCTAATTTAAATCCTCTCTTACATTCCTCTTTTTATTTTAAATATTCAACGATTCAACGATTCAACGATTCAACGATTCAACGATTCAAC
>JALZUU010000615.1 GCA_023300665.1 Saprospiraceae bacterium
ATTCAACAATTCAACAATTCAACAATTCAACAATTCAACAATTCAACAATTCAACAATTCAACAATTCAACAATTCAACAATTCAACAATTCAAAACCCCTCATCACTTAATAATACTAACATCCCCTTGATATAGTTTGACAAAGCCATCCACAAATTGAATTTCTATTAGATAGACAAAAACACCAGGATTCATACTCTGACCTTTCATGGTTCCATCCCAGCTATCATTGGGATCATTTAAATTGACGTTGTTGGCTTCATATACTAATTCTCCCCAACGATCAAATATTTTAAAGTTTGTTACTAACCTTGCAGAAATATCTCCATGTGGGTAAAAGGAGTCATTGGTGCCATCGCCATTCGGAGAAAAAACATTTGGAATATAAACGTTTCTTGGTTTTTGAACGATTATTTGCATGGTATCTCTATAGGTACAACCCGTGATAGAATCTACCGAAGTAATTAAATATTCGGCGGTATTATTCGGTCTTCCAAAAGGCCGAATACAGTCTGGACAATCTAGGTATTCGAGAGAAGTCCAATTAATTACTTGATTTAAAGGTGGAAATAAACTACCATCAATCTTTACACTATCTCCTAATAAGATGGTTTTATCCGCTCCAGCTGAAAGAAAAACTTGAGGTGGTTCGTAGATATCTATTTCTGTAATCGTTGTACAATTGTTGGCATCTTGAGTCAGTAGGGTATAAAAACCTCCATCCAAATTATTAAAATTAATAATGGACATTAGAGAATCTCCATTTAAGCTATATTGGAAAGGCGTCGTACCACCCATTACGGAGGTTATTGAAATCGCTCCATTTCCGGCGTCAAAGCATTCAACATCTAGATGTTCCGTGACAACGATTAAGGAATCCGGTTCGTTAATTACTATTTCGGTCTCAAAAATACAGCCGTTATCACTGGTAATGGTCACTTGATAACTACCCGGTGATAAGTCGGCAAGATCTGGTTGGGTTACGTTATTGGACCAATTAAAAATATAGTCGTCTGTAATGGAAGTTGGTGTGATGGCGGTAATATTTCCATTGTTTTCACCAAAACAAAGCACATCAGTAGATTCAAAAACGACGGCGGGAGTAGGTAAATAGGTAACGTAAATACTATCTGAATTCATACAACCGTTTAAAAAATCAGCCGTGACCCAATATAAGCCTTCTGTATTCACCGTATATATTGGATTAGTGGAACCGTCTTGCCAAGACCAATTCACAGGACTAGAAGTGGTAGGCGTTAAAATAAGATTTTCATCTTGACAAAGTATGGTGTCCGCTGCTAGTGTGATATTTGGTGTTTCAAAAAAGGTGATATTTATTTCGTCCGTTGTTTCACAACCATCATCATTTGTTACCGTAACAGCATAATCACCAGGCATGGTAATAATTAAGCTAGGATTGGTAGAAGCATCGTTCCACTCGTAAGTGGCTGCATTGGATACAATAGCTGTTAAGACAGTCGAGTTTTCATCACATAAAATTTGATCCGCTCCAAAATCTAATATTCCTATTTCAGAATAAGCAACAAAAATACTATCAGCGTCTATGCATCCATTTGAAAAACTAGCATTGACCCAGT
Organism: Saprospiraceae bacterium; assembly: GCA_023300665.1. Classification (GTDB taxonomy): domain Bacteria; phylum Bacteroidota; class Bacteroidia; order Chitinophagales; family Saprospiraceae; genus JALZUU01. The sequence continues at coordinate 1,600 of JALZUU010000615.1, forward strand.
ATAAGCCTTCTGAATTGACCGTATAGGTTGCGTTGGTTGAGCCATCCTGCCAAGACCAATTCGCGGTACCAGAAGTAATCGGGGTAATGACAAAATTTTCTCCTTGGCAAACTATCGTATCTACTCCTAAATCTAAATCGGGTGTTTCTTCAAAAAGAATATTAATCTTGTCTGTAACTTGGCAACCTAAATCGCTGGTTACAGTTACGGAATAATCTCCTGAGGTAGTAACTAATATGTTGGGTTCAGTGGTGCCATCGTTCCATTCGTAGGAAATTCCATCGGATAAGGTGGCATCTAAATTGATGGAATTTTCATCACATAAAATTTGATCTACTCCTAAATCTAAGGGAGAGACATCTTGATAAAAATTGATAAGGAAGGAATCTCTTCGAGAACAAAAGCCAATATTTACATCTACCCAATAAGTACCTGAGTCATTCGTATCAAATGTTGGATTGGTAGAACCATCGTTCCACTGATAAGTAGCATTGATAGTCGTGGCATCTAGAATAATACTGTTGTTACCCGAACAGATCACAGTATCCATCAAGGTAGAATTATTATCCAGTACGTCAATTTGTAAGAAAAAGGTATCTCTGACATTACAAGTATTGGGAGCGGAGGCAATTTGCATTACGGTATAAGATCCACTTTCTGTAAATGTATACGTTGGGTTTTCCTCTGTTGAAGAATCATTGGTACCGAAATCCCAGAAAAAAGTTTGTCCATTCACTCCTGAATAATTAAAGTCAATGGTCAAGGGAACGCAACCACTAGTAGGTGAATCGATAAAAGCAGAAGCAGTCACGGTTTCTATTTCAAAGTCTACTTTAAAAACACCAATGGAACAATTTATACTATTGATTTGTGAATAAGCATTGGGAAGGGTATTCATAACATTGCCACCTGGAACACAAGAGCAAACGCCTTGATATACTACGCCCGATTTATCAAACCGGCTGGTTCCACCATCTACATGACTGGCATTTCCATAATAGGTTCCAAATTCTAATCCCTCTGCATTTGGTGATAGTTTTGCTAAATAAAAGGTATTGTTTCCGCCTTGATCTATAGCATCCGAAGTAAGTGGTAATCCGTTTCTGGCTTGATAGCCTGAAAAATAAATTCCATTACATTTATCTACCATAAAAGCAACAGGAACAAAATCAAAAGAACCACCAATGGGACTTCCAATGACTGTGCTATAATTTAGTTCACTTAAGTCGGGTGAAAATCCTGCTAAAAATTGTCTACTGCCAGGATTGGAAAAATAGGTGTTTGGGGTAATGTCAATATTACCAGTAGTAAGTCCATAAATATGTACATTGTCATCTTCGTCAACATCTACGAAATAACTATAGTCCTCTTCATCGGTACCAAAAAAGGTACTGTTTAGGATGTTCTGACCATTACTGGATAACTTGATAATAAAAGCGGAGGTTTCTCCTCCAGGCCAAGTGGATTGAAAGCCTCCTTCTCCGACAGGAAAATTTTGACTTCCTGCTATTCCAGAGAGAATGACTTCTCCGTTGTCCAAAACTCTGATTCCAAGACCAGTATCATTTGAATTACCACCAATGAAGGTAGACCAAAAAAGCGCAGAAAGATCGCTATTTAGCTTTAAAACCACTACATCTTGGCCTCCGTTATTTGTTGGCTGGTAGCTATTTGGGGTAACTGGAAAATTAGAGGAAAGGCTAGAAGAAACTACGTAGATATTATTTTGAGCATCTAGGATAATTTCTCCTCGATTGGCGTCATTAGAATTGGGAGCGACTAAATTTTCACCATCTAAACCACTGCCACCTAAATAAGTAGAACCAATGAGTCCACTTCCATCGACGTTTAGTTTTGTGACGACAATTTCTTTATCTCCAGCATTATTGGGTTGAAACGCAGTACTAGAAACGGGATAATCAAAGGATTCCGATATGCCATAAATACAAAGTTGACCATTGAAATCCACCACCATACTATGTGGTTGATCCGTCCCAGATCCACCGATATAAGTAGCGTAAATTTGTTGACTTCCATCTGGATTATATTTTGTCACCGCAATATCTCGTGCGCCTCCTCCGAAACTAGATTGAAAAGCACCCATGGTAGTAGGATAACCTGTACCAAAAGAGGCGCCACCTGCATAGATATTTCCTGCATTATCAAAGGTTGCGGTAAATCCCCAATTATCTGATTGAGCTCCAGAAATAGTCGCTGCCACTACGACTGGATCGATGATTAAAGGGATCGATGAATTGTATCCTTTTGGAAATTGAAAAGAAACAATATTATCTTTCAATTGGTAATGACAAGCAACAGCGACTTCTTTTCCATCAATTATTTGATAAGCATAAGGTTGTTGTTCTTTTATCTGGGTGACGGAAGTTTCTATTAGTAAGTTTCCTTGGTCAATGGATAATCCGTGCGTGCCTTTATAGTCGAGTTGAATAATCGAAGGATCAACACCAGGAGCTACCAAAAAGTCGTATTTGAAATTTCCTTCCTCACTATAAGCTGCCATATCTATTCCGGCATACAATTCCTCATAAACTACGCCATGAAAAACAGGGACCTTCCCAGCCCATCGTGAAGGATCATTTCCTTTAAAATAGTTATGATAGGTTTTTTGTTTGCCTTGACCAGTAATTCGTGGATTGGAGGAAGCTCCTAGGAAATTAACTTGGTAAGCGTGGTTGTTCCAGGTTAGCGTATCGGTTCCTGGAGCGTTCATGTGTAAGGCTTCTAGGATTGCTGAATCATGAAAATACCAGGTCAGCGCAGTGCTTTCTAGATACAAAGAATTGATGCCTCCCAGGCCTACTTTATAGGCGACATTGGGGTGCCATTGATTTTTATTTGGAATAAAGGATAAGGCCTCTGTTTTATTAGAATGCTGGTGTAATCCTGCACAACTCTGGGCTGATAAATTTAAACAAAAAGATAAAAATAGCAGGCAAAATAGGGATAGGAATAAAGTCCGTTTTAGCATAAGTTTATTGGTTGAAATTTAGTGTTGAGCGGTCAAAACGGGCAGTTATTGATGGCACGTCTATTGGTGACAACCTAGGTTTAGTTTTTTGTTGTGTAAAAGCATCTACAGTATAATAATTTTTTTTTATATTTCGAATGTTTTTTATGTTAAATATTTCGAGATGTCTTCTTTTTGCATAGAAGCTGTTTAAGAATGTTCACAAAAGGTGAGGATAAGTGCTTGATAATGTGGGCGATGCTCATTTTTCTCTGAATAGCCTTAGCTATTGAGATAAA
>JALZUU010000616.1 GCA_023300665.1 Saprospiraceae bacterium
GTTTTAAATGAACTAATCCAAGTGATTGAATCGATCGATCCTGAGTTAGATTACACGGCTTATTTAAACGTTTCAAGTAGTGGTAATTTCCCAATTAATTTAGGATATTTGGTTCGCCCAATTTTAAACGACGTAACCATAACCCCATTAGGGTCTAATGAAAGTTTGAGTATCGGCGGTCAGTTGCATGATCGTCCACCTTTGTTACTCGAAGGCAGTTTTGCTACCTCCCCTCCTACTCCAATTAAACTTTTAAATATTCACAATCGATCGCTTAATGGAATCACTGGTAACAATAGTTTTTTCGTTCGTACCAAACGTCACGAGCAGGCAGTTTCTGTCGCTCGAATGGCCCGCTCATTAAAAGATGAGAACTTGATTATTTTAGGTGATTATAATGCTTATGAATTTTCTGATGGATATGTAGATGTTTTTAATCAAATAGTAGGTACGCCTTCTTTGGGTGCGGAGTTTGAAATCGAACCGATTCTTGAAACACCTTTGGTTACCTATACGGATTTACTTCCAGAAAATGAGCGGTATTCTTTTGTCTTTAGTGGGAATGCCCAAATGCTCGATCACGTGGTGTCAACCCAACTAGAAGGTTTAGCGGTCACAGGACTGGAATACGCCCGAGGAAATTCAGATTATCCTGATTTTTATTTTGATGATCCTAATACTGCTTTGCGATCTAGCGATCATGATGCACCGGTACTTTATTTAGAATTGGATAGTGTTTTGGGAACGCCTGAAGTTCCTTTTGCCTCGGAAGGTATTATTTCATTTCCTAATCCACTTTTCTTTGGTGCACCCATCGTAATCAATATTGCTACTGGAGAGGATCAAGAATTATTGTTATATCAAATGGATGGAAAATTGATTGCTAAAAAGGATCTAGGTTTTATAGAAAGAGGAGAGACGATTTTAGAAAATCCTTTTTCTTTAGAAACCGAAGGTGGTTTATTTATTTTAAGATTAAGAGGATTTGCTACGGATGTTTCGGAGATTGTTTGGATGAACTAGGGGATAATATTGAATTTTGAATGTAGAATTTTGAATATCGAATAAACGGGACTGTTCCATTAAGTGCATCACATAATTCAATATTCCTCAATCAATATTCAATATTCAATATTCCTTAGATACAAATTGCCCTCTTTATTCTTAATCGAGTAAAGAGGGCAATTTGCAAATCGCTTTTCAGGAAATTAATTCTATCTTATAAAGAATATCGTAATCCAAGGTTAAAGGTGTTAGCTGATCCGTTTCGGCTTTTTACGAATTGAGTTTGAAAGCTTGTATAAAGTAACTCAATTTCAAAACGTCGGGTCACTTGGTATTTTGTTCCCAATCCTACTTGATGAAAATAATCAAAACCAGGATTAATAGTTGGTGCATAACCTGCCAAGGCATATAAGGTTACTTTTTTGTCTGGGAAATAACTAAAGATCGTGGTAACTGGAAAAGTAAGTTTATTAAAATCTCCAATATCTTCCCAAGTTACATCTACCTCAGCAAAGAAGGAAAACTTACTTCCAATGGATTTATCAAAGAAAAACTGCGTCCACCAGATATTTTCATCCCAATCGATAAAAGGTTTTTCGATATCAGTTCCTTCTAGGTTATCACCTATTGCAAAAGTAAAAGTAGATTGTAAAGAAAATCCAGAAAATTTTGGAAACGGTGCCCAACGAATTCGAGGACCAATTCCGGTAATTCCAGTACGACCAGTAGTAGGATTATCTAGGCTTTTAAAAACATCTAGGGCGCTACTAGGAATACCACTATTTAAAGTTCTACGGTATTTTAAATCTACTCCTAAGTTAAATCTTTGGTTGATTCCATATAGTGCACTGAAAGAAGCGGTGTAAAAGGTGCTTCGAGAATCAACGTTATCAAGGTTTTCTACATCGCTCGCCGTTTTTTGGCTAAATAGGTTATTAAAAATCTTTAACTCTATTTGTCCTTTTGGAATGGTAGCGGAAGTAACATATCGGAAAGCATTGGCACTTTGACCACCAACGGAGCCTCCAACCGTTTTGGTATCATTCAAAGACCAATCATAAGGATAATAATCAATACCAAAAGTAGAAGGTAGTGCATTACTACGATATTTATTAAGATACTTAACTATCTCTTTTTTTCCACCACCAAAATCGGTACTGTACCATTTGAATATTTGAGAAAGCGAAATTTTTCCGTTCGCCACTCGAATAAAGTTTGGATCATCGAGCGCCAGTTTAGTCTGTGCATCTAACTGTGCTTCTAATTGATCTGTTTGATAAGCAAAGTCTGTAATCGGAGGACAACCAAGAGCTCCACATACTAACACAAAGTGCAAGCGAGGATCTGGAAATTTCTTAAAGACAAAATCTTTCTCAAAACCATTTAAAGTGTATTTTTTTCCAGAAATGGAATATTTATTTCTTTCAAAAAATCCGCTCACTTCTTGCACACTACCCACTGGATAATTTGTAGCAGCACTATAGATCACGAGAAGATTATAAGCATTAATATAAAATGCTTTTGCAAATTGAGAATTAGGATCAGAAGGTTTTAATTGATCAAGTTGGGTAACCAATGATCCCATTTGGGTATCGCCTTTAATTGATGCGTAATCAATTCGGCCATCGGTAACGTGTGTCTTTAGCAATTTATCATAATCTGCTGTCCATTTTTCAATAGAAGCTTGAGCTGAAAGGAAAGCGGGTAATAGAAAAAGGATAAATAGGGTTTTTAAATTTTTCATTTTGTTAGTTTTAGGTACCAAGAATGTTTTTGTACTGTATCAAATACTACACCTAAACAGAAAACGGGAACCATTTAGTTGTAAAATGATTCCCGTTTCATGGTAAACTGTCCTA
>JALZUU010000617.1 GCA_023300665.1 Saprospiraceae bacterium
TTTTCAAAGGCAAACTCAAACACAAATTCAATTTGCTAACCAAGAAAACTTGCCTAAATAAATCATCCATTCTTCTCTCTAAGATTCTTTGATGCTCTGTGATGACTACCTTTCATCTATTCATTGTCCTCACCTTTCTCTTGTCTAAAAAGTTTTGTTCTTCACAATTAACCAGAAGCGCAGATTCTCCTTTAGGAGCTAGAGGCGTGTGTTGGCCATCCATTTCCAGCTGTTTTCAAAGGCAAACTTAAACACAAATTCAATTTGCTAACCAAGAAAACTTGCCTAAATAAATCATCCATTCTTCTCTCTAAGATTCTTTGATGCCCTTTGATCACCATCTTTCGTTTATTCTTTGTCCTTTCCTTCCCTGTTTTAAAGAAATTTTGTCCAATACAACTAACTAGAAGCGCAGATTCTCCTTTAGGAGCTAGAGGCGCGCGTTGGCCATCCATTTCCAGCTCTTTTCAAAGGCAAACTCAAATTCAATTTCAATTTGCCTAAATAAATCATCCATTCTTCTCTCCAAGATTCTTCGATGCTCTGTGATGACTACCTTTCATCTATTCATTGTCCTCACCTTCCTCTTGCTTAAGAAGTTTTGTTCATCACAACTAACCAAAAGCGCAGATTCTCCTTTAGGAGCTAGAGGCGCGCGTTGGCCACTATATTGAGCCCTTTTCAAAAGCAAAAACAAATTCAAAAGCAAATACATTATTATAAAGAATACAACCTCCCATAATCAAAAAAGGCGACTCTTTCGAGCCGCCTTCCAATATTTATCAAAATTTATATTACTTAAGCTATCGTATTTTTAACATCAAACCGATCAAGGTTCATCATTTTATTCCATACCCCAACAAATCTGTCTACGAATTGGCTTTCCATATCTTTCGATCCATAAACTTCAGCCAAAGCACGTAGTTCAGTATTAGAACCAAAAATAAGATCTACTCTTGTTCCGATCCATTTTAAATCACCTGACTTTCGGTCACGACCCTCAAAAGCATCTTCTGCTTTTGAAATTGCTTTCCAAGTCGTACCCATATCTAGGAGGTTGATAAAATAGTCGTTTGTTAAAGCACCTGCATTATTGGTAAAGACACCATTTTTTGAACCATCAAAATTGATATTGATTGCACGTAAACCGCCCATCAAGATCGTCATTTCAGGAGCTGTTAGTGATAATAAATGTGCTCGATCGATCAGCATTTCTTCTGCAGAAACGGTAAAGGCTTCTCTTGAGTAGTTTCGGAATCCATCTGCTTCTGGCTCAAGAACCGCAAAAGATTCAACATCCGTCATTTCCTGTGTTGCATCGGTACGACCAGGCGTAAATGGAACAGTGATATTATGTCCCGCTTTCTTTGCCGCTGCTTCCACACCTGCACATCCAGCAAGAACAATCAAGTCTGCCATCGACACTTTCTTTCCACCAGCTTGAGCGTTAAATGTTTTTTGTACTCCTTCTAACTTATCTAAGGTCACCACCAATTGACCAGGATTATTCACTTCCCAATCCTTTTGTGGCGCAAGTCGAATTCGTCCACCATTTGCTCCACCACGACCATCAGTTTGACGGTAAGTAGAAGCAGAAGCCCAAGCAGTTCCAACTAATTGTGAAACAGAAATTCCGGTATCTAGAATTTTTCCTTTTAAGTTTTTGATATCATTTTCGTCGATCAATGTGTGATCTACCGCTGGAACAGGATCTTGCCAAACCATTACTTCTGCAGGAACTTCCGATCCTAGGTAACGATCTCTTGACCCCATATCTCTGTGAGTTAATTTAAACCATGCACGAGCAAAAGCATCTGCAAATTGATCTGGATTTTCATGAAAACGACGAGAGATTGGTTCGTAAATAGGATCCATTCTTAAAGCCAAATCTGAGGTCAACATCATTGGAGCGTGTGTCTTTCCTTCAATATGTGCATCCGGCACCGAACCTGCACCAGCACCTCCTTTAGGCGTCCATTGGTGTGCACCTGCTGGACTCTTGGTCAATTCCCATTCATAACCAAATAAGTGGTTAAAATAATCATTGGTCCATTGTGCTGGCTTAGTCGTCCACGCACCTTCTAGACCACTAGAAATCGTGTATTCAGCGTTTCCAGTTCCAAGGGTATTCTTCCAACCAGTACTCATTTCTTCGATTGACGCACCAACGGGTTCTGCACCCACATATTTATCAGGATCGCCTGCTCCGTGTACTTTTCCAAAAGTATGACCACCTGCGATCAAAGCAACAGTTTCTTCATCGTTCATCGCCATTCTACCGAAAGTATCACGAATATCACGCGCTGAAGCTAGTGGATCAGGATTTCCGTTAGGACCTTCAGGATTCACATAAATTAATCCCATTTGTACAGCAGCTAATGGTTGCTCTAATTCTCGATCTCCTGTATAACGCTGATCTGCCAACCATTCTGATTCAGAACCCCAGTAGATATCTTGTTCAGGTTCCCAAACATCTTCTCTTCCTCCAGCAAAACCAAAGGTTTTAAAGCCCATTGATTCTAAGGCACAGTTCCCTGTTAAGATTAATAAATCTGCCCATGAAAGGCTACGACCATATTTTTGTTTGATCGGCCATAATAATAATCGGGCTTTGTCTAAGTTGGCGTTATCTGGCCAGCTATTTAAAGGAGCAAATCGGTGTGAACCAGATCTTGCACCTCCACGACCGTCTGCCACTCTGTAAGTTCCAGCACTATGCCAAGACATACGAACAAACAAAGGTCCATAATGACCATAATCTGCTGGCCACCAATCTTGAGAATCCGTCATCAAATCATACAAATCTTGCTTTACTGCAGCAAGATCTAATTTGCTGAATGCTTCTGCATAATTAAAGTCTTTGTCCATTGGGTCTGATAAATCAGAATTCTGTCGAAGAATGTTTACCTTTAGAGCATTAGGCCACCATTCTCGGTTTGACATTCCGTTTCCTGCTGTTTTTCGGTTGAGCGTTCCACTGGTAAAAGGGCATTTTCCACCCGCGTTTACGTTATAACTATTTTTACTATCCATAATGTGATTGTTTTTTCGCAAATATAAGGGTTAATTTGGGTAATTTCTTATTGTATTATCTTATTCTAGTATAGACAAAATCTATTAATAATATTTTTTCAATAAATTTTATTGATTTTTAGTGAATATCCAATAGCCTCTTAATTTTCCAAAGTCCAATGAATAATCTCATTTAAGGCCTTTTCATTCATTTTATAAAGCGCCTTTTCCATTTTTGAGGGTCGTAATTTATCACTCAACCAGTGATTGACCTGATCAATTATTCTTATATCCACATTGGAATTATTTAATGATTTTAAAATTTTGGTCTCATTGACAGCACTAACAATTCTATCTTCTGAACCGATAATAAAAAGGATGGGAGCAGTGGCGTTTTTATAGGTTGATTCATGTTGTTGTTTGATCAAATCAACTTGCAATGGGTTAACTACTAGATGTAGTGCCTTTTTAAATCCCATATTTTTCATGATTTGTTTTCCTTTTTGTTTCATTGATTTAAAGTCTGCTGTTACCGCGACCATTTTACTTAAGGAATCTACGAAGGCAACTACTTCTGGAGTTGTTTTATTTTTTACGGAATAAAATCCATCGCTATTAGTGGATGCTTGGTATTTGATAAAGGCGCCGTCGTTTTGGACAGGAGTTCCCATTTGAATAAGGAAATCAAAATCACATCCTTTTCCGTAGGCCCCAATGGATGCAATCCCTCCAAGGCTGTGTCCGAGGACACCGATTTTTTTGTTTTTTAAAATTGGATGGTGTCTTAAATTTTGATAAGCAAAGATTAGATCATTTCTTAAAGTAGTAGCGGTATAATCATACTTTCCTTTGGATTTTCCGATTCCTCTTTCATCGAAACGATAGACCGCTATGTTATTTTTTAGAAATTGTTCGGCTAATAAAAAATGGGAATGCCTTGTATCTTTTCCACTTCCAGGAACCATGATAATCATTTTTTCAAATCCAATTTTCGGAAAAATTAAAGTTCCAGAAAGGGTTATTTTATCGGTCGTATTTTGGAATGAAATTTCTTCAAAATTAAGATTGGAACTATCTTGAATTTCTTGTTCGTAATCATAGATACATTGCGCACCTATCAATTGGAAACTAAAAAGTGATACTAGAAATAGAAGGAGTTTCATGGTTTAGATTTAAGTGCTATTTTCTTTTTGCCAATTTACATTAAATATCAATTCATTACTTGTTTTTATTTTTGTCCTTCTCCCACTCCTTTCTAAGGTCAGAAGCAAGCATACCTTTACCATCATGTTTCCAACCAGGTGGTTTGATCAAATATTTAAATTTATTGCTGATAGAGGTTTTAGCACTAAAGAAATCTTTTAGCATATCGTACCATTCTTGAAAAGCAATTTTTACTGGATGGTAGGTTTTTATATTTTTTACTAGACCATAAATAGGCTTTTCTTTTTCTTCTTCAAAACTACCAAACAATCGATCCCAAATAATAAATATTCCTGCATAATTTCGATCTAAATATTGTGGATTGCTGGCATGGTGGACTCTATGATGACTAGGCGTATTTAAAATGGCTTCTATAAATTTTGGCAATTTGACGATTAGTTCTGTATGAATCCAATATTGATATAGGAGACTAATCGACATTTGTACCAAAATCATCACTGGATGAAAACCAATCAAAACCAAGGGAATCCAAAAGATAAAAGAATAGAAACTACCTGACCAAGTTTGCCTCAAGGCCGTACTTAAATTATATTGTTGAGAAGAATGATGTACGACATGGCTGGCCCAAAAAAATCTGCTTTCATGACTGACTCGATGAAACCAATAATAACAAAAATCGTCCGCAAATAAAATAAGTACCCATGCCCACCAAATAAAAGGAATGTCAAATAAATGATAAAAATTATAGATTAAATAGAAAACACTCAAGACCACTCCTTTGGTAAATAATCCAATAAAGACATTACCCAATCCCATCATAATAGAAGTTCCTGCGTCTTTGTATTCGTAGTCTTCAAGTTTTACCTTGACGGTCAAAATAACTTCTAGAATAACGGTTACGAAAAAGAAAGGGATTGCGTAAGCAATTAGGTCTGGGAACTCTGGTATATGATTCATAAATTTGGTATTCTTTGATGCGAAAACTTCACAAGGAATAATCCAAAGATAGGTGTTTTACTTTATAAGTTTTATTTTAAAAGATTAGCCCATTTCTCCCAAAAGCTTCGATCGTCATATCCTTCCGGGTTTTTACTTTTAATACAATCTGGTCCTCGTCCTACGTTCGCTGCTTCAGCTTCCTTTTTTTTTGCTTCTTGCTTCTTGCTTCTTGCTTCTTGCTTCTTGCTTCTTGCTTCTTGCTAGGGTGTTCAATTAAGAGAAAAAACTGCTGCACATT
>JALZUU010000618.1 GCA_023300665.1 Saprospiraceae bacterium
GTAGCATTATATTTAAAAATAATGGCGGCAATGGCTCCGCCAAGTAATGAAAGTAGATGTTGTAATTCTATATTCCGAAACTGCCAAACTAATCCCAAAAAGACCATACTCAAGATCAAATAATGAATTTTCGGTTTGGCTTTTAGAATAAAAATAGAGATCAAGGGCAACGAGAAATACAGCAACCATTCATATAATAAAGACCAGTTTACATAGGAATTTATCGTGAAGGTAGATTCAATTCCATTCAAATCCGGTTGACCTAAAATCCCAAATCCTAACCACCGAATCATATTTTTAAAAAATTCAAAAACTGAAACTTCTAACTTCCATTCACTTAAAATACCGACAATCAAAACAACCGATATAAAACTCACCAGATACAAAGGAACGATTCTAAAAATACGTCCGATAAAAAAAGAGGTCCAAGGATAGGCTGTTCCTTTAAAATTCAATAATTTACTGACAAATAAAAAGCTTGAAATCATAAAAAAAAGCGCCACACTGGATTGTCCTAACTGATTCAAAAGATTAGAATTAGGGGTTGCCCAATCACCTGTCTGAAGATACCCATACCATACACTCGTATGGTGAATAAAAACAGCAATGGCCAATAATCCTCGCAATCCATCTAAGGTCTCATACCGATTAGGAATAGATTTAAATTGATACTTAAAATTAATTAGATAAGTAGTCAGAAAAGCAATCAAAAACACCACCAAAACAAAAAAGGGATGAAAGGGAGTCATTCCACAAAGTTAGTTAAATTCTTTTCCAAACAATAGAAAGGATCCGTTCTTTCAGAAAAAAACACTTGGCCACTTAAGACATAATTTCTCCGTTTATAAAATCCAAAAGAAATCTTATTCTGCGTGTAAGTATCGAGTCGAATGGCAGCATAATCATGTTCTCTTCCAAAGTCTTCTGCAAAGTCCATTAGTTGTTTTGCATAGCCCTGACGTTGATGGATTGGATCAACGACCAGCCGATGAATGACAAGGATTTTTGCTCCTTTAAATTTCCAATTGATCGATTGATATTCAATATCTTGTTCTTCGTTTAAGGTCACGGCACCGAGTAAGGCTTCTTGATTTTTTAGCACAAACAGCGTTTTGTCTTTTAGGTCTTTTTCAATATTGGTTTTAGAAGGATAAGTATCCGTCCATTGAAAGATGCCTTGATGATCTAGGTGTTTTTTTGCGTTATGGAAAAGTTGGATTAATGCTTGAAGATCGGTGGGTTGAGCGGGTTGAATTTCTAGCTCAGACGTTTCAAAATAATATTTTCTAGAAATTTTTGATTGAAAATTGATCCAGAGCATTCCAGAACGATCCCTGTCTAATTGATCGATAAGTTCTCCATTAACATTCCAAGCAGCAGTTTGTCCAGCAGCTAGAAAATCATCACAAAAACCCACACTATTCGCCATAAAAATGGGAGTAGAAAACTCAGCTGCGATCTTAGAAAAGTGCGCGTAGGCTTTGAGGATGCCTTTATCAGGCTTAGCGACACTGGCCAAATAAATCATTGCTCCAAGGTCATAAGCTTTTAAGAAATGTTCTTTTTGCAAAGTTTCATAACAAATACCAAATCCAATTTTCTTCTTTTGAACATCCAATATCATTTCGCTATTACCAGCGACAAAAAACGGCAGTTCATCTTTATGCAAAATTTGTTTAGCATATACCGCTCGTGCTTTATTTGGCTGAAAAATGAGCATACTGATATGAATCCCATCTGCTGTTTTAAGCGGCATGCCTAAGAGAATAGTGATTTTATTTTTATCTGCTGATTTCTGAAAAGGATTAAAAATAGGATCACTCTCTTCACGAGCAAGACTTTTAGCCAAAGTAGGTTCATATCCTGTCAAAGATAATTCTGGGAATAAAATTAAGTCTGTCTCCCACTCCCTAGCCATTTGGATGACCTTTAAGTGGTCTTGAATATTTTGGACAAGATCTCCTTTTTTGGGCTTTAATTGGACTAAACAAATTTTCATAGATAAAAGCAATTAATCTTCTCAATTAAAATAAACCAACCACCCTTCCCGCCTCAAAGAATCCACCACCTTTTCCTCCGGCCTAGACGAATACGCCAATCCATCATTATAAAACATCCACTCAATCGGATGCGCTTCGTTAAAAATTAGGGTCTTGCTAGAATATGCTGTCTTGGTCAATTCATTTTTTACCTGTAATTCTTCCTCATGATTCTCAAACGGTTTGACGCGCTCTAAACCATAACGGAATGCAAGCATCATCATCACGCCTATAATCAGCATATAGATTTTCTTATGCAAAGAAGATCTAGGTTTACTTATTATCAAATGCTCCATAAACATTCCCATGATTATAAACCAAGCTGGAAAGGTAAACAATAAATAACCTTGCATTTTTGTCGCCGCCATCGAACATATAAAAAAAGGAATGCCGATCCAAGCCAATAAAAATAAATCTACTGAAGAAAATTTTCTTACTTTAAATAACTGATAGACAAACCACCCAAAAACCAGATATACTAATTCATTAACCGTAATTCGAATCCGGTCGATAAAATACCACCACGGTTTTCCATGGCCTTCCAATCCTTCAAAAAGATGTAAAGTATTATAATCTCGTTCCCAATTATATTCGAGTGGAAACATCATATGCGCATATAACTGCCAAGGTAAGGCGACGATGATCGTTACCACGCCCATCAAGGCCATTTCTAAAAATAAAGTGGAATAGTTTTTATTCCTAAAATTCATTACCAAATAAAGTGGAAAGACGATCAAACCCGGCAACCATTTTGTCAAGATCGCTAATCCGCAAAACAGACCTGCAAAAATCAACCAGATCTTTTTAGCCTTTTTAACATTCAACAAAATAAAAAACAAGGACGTCGTTATCAAAAACATAAAAAAGGTATCTACATGATCGGTCGATACGCGTCCACTCGCCAACTCAATCGCTAATCCATTGATGGATAAAAAGAACGCAGCCAAGAGCCCTACTCTTTCTGAATTACTCAAAAATCGTCCAATCCAAAAGGTCAAAAAAATACTAAAAGTCGACAGTAAAACAGTAGGAAGCCGTAAGATAAATTCATCGACACCAAATATTTTCATGCTGGCAGCCATCGTCCATAACGGCAAAGGTTGTTTGTGTAACCAGATATGATTCTGTCCCCAATTTTTAAAATCATAATCGAGCACGTGGTCAGGATAAAGCTTTGGCGTAAAAGGATCTGTCATCATATTTTTAGCAACCAAAGCATGATATCGCTCATCCCAAGGATGCAACATAGGATCTAATGAACAAAAAAATCGAAGACCAAATCCAGCTAAAATAATGGCGACTAAGGCAAATTTTAATTGTCCACGTTGATAAGCCAGATAGGCCAATCCATAGATAAGAAAGAGAAATATAAGGAAAAAAGTTCCAGTACTCATAGTGAAAATTGAGGATTTATTCCTGATTTTTTAGATGGATTAGGAATGTATTTCAATGTGAAATTTTATAATATACAATTCTTAAATTAATGGGAAACAGAAATTTTTCAGGTTAAAAACCGATTTTTTCAATTTTATTCATTCTAAATTTCCATGAATTATATCCTCATCTTCATGTTTATGAATTTTGCTAATTAAATCATCTGTAATTTCTTCTACCAACTTGTTCAATAAAATTGAATACTCTTCAAATTCTTTCCATAAAATTTTATTCAAAAAATTCTTGTTGATATTTACCATTACTGTTGTATGTTTTTGACGATGATATCTATAAGGCTTTATGTCATATTTTCTACAGATTGCTATCAATAATTTTTTATCCCATTGACTATTGGTTGAGAGTCGATACTCTATCGGATTTTTATGAATTTCCAACTCAGGATACTTTTTTAAAATTCTATCTTTTGCTGATTCAGCTGCATACTTTTCTCCTGCTGTTCCCGCATTAGCAATTAAAGCTTCTATTTTTTTAATTCGTTCTAGTAAATGCTCCATTTTTAATTAAATTAATCTCAATTATATTTCTTAAATATTTAAATGTCTTTACAATAAAATATATACACAGTTAAGAATCTCTGCTTCTTAGTGGCCCAAGGAGGAATTCGTCCTGCCAGAAAAAACCTTTAAATTTGGCCCCCATTATTCAAAATTCATCATTAAAAATTCAAAATTAAATTCCCCCTACTCCCCCTCAATCACCTTATCCCCAATCTGTAAAACACAACCTCGTTGAATACTATACTGTCGTCTCAAAGTTTTAAAATCCACTTTATTTGCGACAATTTTACTACCTCCATATTCTGCTTTTTTCTGATAGGCAGCGAATCCTTGTTCACAATCATTTAAGGTTACATGATTAATCATCACCGTTGATAAATCTTTTGCCGCTACACCAATCGTTGCCCCATTTATAGATAACCATTTGACCACCACATCGGTCTCTTCTCCTACACTCAAACCTTTATCGCCAGCATGGTCCACCGTTGTTTTATCAACGAAAATATTACTACCTGAAAAATCCATCCCATCATTCCGTGTATCCCGAAAACTACAGTTGCGAATCAACCCTTTAGAAAAATCTACATCTAATCCATCAAACGGCGTATTAATTACAGAAGAATTTTTTAACTCAAAATTTGAACGAACAATGTTAAGTCCGTCTTCGCAATGGTTATTTCTAAAAACAGAATGGTCAATATCTACCGGAGATTCATAAAAATTAACGGCTCCCGTCAAAGTCCATCCATTATAATTTAGGGTATTAAAATTATCAAAAATAACATATCTCAACTTTGATTCTCGAGGACCTGCTTGTAGAACAGAAAAGCCATTGGCCGTTTTATCTGAAGAAGTAAATAGGACGGGAGTTTCTTCTTTTCCGAAAATTTCTACTGGACCATAACTAACCAATCCGGCACCTTTTACAAAATCCAACGTAGTTCCTTCTCCAATTTGTAAAGTATAATTGGCTGAAATCACAAGGTGTTTATCCACTCGATGTTTACCGGGACGTACTTTGATAAAATCTCCATCTATTTCTAAAAAAGATAGGGTGTCTAAATCCACCTGTTCGCGCATCGCAATGGTTGGAAAATTACGGATGGGAGCTGAAATATTTTTTATTTTAGTTTGAAAAATAGAATCCATTCCAAGTGTTCGAAAACAAATAAATTTTGCTCCTGCGGGAACAGTTAGTGAAGATATACTTTGTTGATCTTGTTTTGACAAAGAATTTTTTAGCAGTTTGCTTTTTGCATCCGTACTTAAGGGTTTACCCACTTTGATGGGTTCGTTAAGCAGGGTTCGATGATGAAATCCTTCGAGGACTAAAGGAGCCGTAATATGCTGCGAACAATCTCCTTTAACGGAACTATACCCAACCACTTCAACAGGAAAAGAATGCATATTTACCAATCCTAAAATCTTGGAATCCTTCCCTTTTGATTGCGTAAAACTTCGTAGCGCCGTTTCAGGAAAAGGATGAATTTTTGAATGAATTTTTTGAGCGCGGTAAACGATCTTTTTTTCATCAAACGAAAACTTAGGTTCATCCGATTGAATCAAGGTTTCTAATCGTTCTATTTCAGGTCGAATACTGGCCAAGAATTTATGGATAAAAGTTAGATCACTGTATTGTTCTAAATATTTTAAATATAATTTTACAAAAGCTTCGGATTTAAAAATTCGATATTCAATTTTATCTGATTCTTGTCGCTGTGAATTTAACGCAGCTTCTCCCACTAGTCGATCCAAAACAATCGGTCCGGTACCAAACCCATCATATCCTACAGGTTCTAATTTTCCAGTAACCGGATTATAATAAAACCGTTGATTATTCCAATGAATACCATGATAAGCTTGCATGATTTCTAGAATAGCATAATAACGTGCCATACGATCTAAATCAAATACTTCGTCCGCTGGCATTTCTCCTGTTCGATATTTATCTAAAAGATTATGTGCTAGTTCAAACTGCGCACGGAGCTTTGGCGTAGAGACCGTTTTTTCCATTTGGAAAGATTCTATCGGCGCAGTGGCCAAATCTTTTCCTGGACCAGACAACTCATTATTCATCGGCAACCGATACTCACTTTGCTTTTGAATATATTGCCAAAATGTATCTTCTGCGAATTTTACAATCGGCCCTTCTCGCCGTTTTTGGTATTCTAATAGGATCTTATCAAAATGTTCTTCTAAAGCAAATACTCCTTTATTTTTTCCGTTTATGGAAACTTTTAAAAAATCATATCTCGTTGTTAGGACATCCGCTTGTTCCCAAAATTTATGTAAAACATATTCCTTCAAATAAGACCGCGACTTTGGATGATGGATAGAAAAAATTCGCATTCGCTCCCAGATATCTCCTTTTCTAACTTTAATCCGATAACCCGTTTTTTTACCAAGATGATCCAACCAATCTCCTTTGAGTCGAAGCGCCACTTTTTGATTTGTGGTGCCATCTGGCGCTTTGATTTTTGCGTTGACCCAATCATCATCGGCTGAGACTAAAATTCCGACGCTTTGTGCCTCCTTTTTTTTCTTAGCCAATTTGTCTTGTCCTTTTTGAGAAATCTCTAGATCTAGCTGTTTAGGACTTAGAAAATTATGATATGCAATGGGGGATATTTCTTCGATCCTCAAATCATCAAACCAGGCAGTGATGGTTCCATTGGTACCTGCACTTACTTCCAATAAATCTACTTTATTTTCTTCGGAAGGGGTTGAAAAATACAATTCGATTTGATACCAATTCCTTTCTTGTTGAATAGATAAATAGGATTGATAAGTTTTATGGAGTTCCTTTCCTGAAAGGGTTGCTTGCAGAGTAATCACCGGATCTTTATAGGCCGCATGCGCCCAAACCGTAGCACGATAATGCTTGCTGGGCGCTGGATTTTGCTGTTGCCAAATCAGTCCTCGTTGATCTTTTTTAGAGGCATTTTGGTTGATTTGAACGCTATAATTTCCATTAAACGCTTTCTTATTAGTTCGTAAATGGCCATTCCCAAATTCTTGCCCTCCAAAAACCAATACACTATCTTGGAGCTTTTCTGCATTTGCAAAAGCCAATACCTCTTTTGCCGAATCATCCGGTTGATCCGCTACTGTTTTTAAAATTAAAAATATAGACGAAACAACAAAAGAGACCAATAGGAATATACCTAACTGCCGAGGAAAACGCCGCATTGCGGGAGAATGATCTTTTAAAATCATATCATTAAATCAGGTTGATCTACGATAGAAATTCGGGTGTTACTAGAGGTGGCCAATAACTTTTTTTTCACGGTACTTACTTGCGCAATTGAATCAGCTTTACAAATATAAGAAAGGTCCATTCCTGGCGTAAGGGTATCCATCCTTTTTAATTCTACATAAGTAAAAACACTTGTCAAAATATTAGTAATCTCTTCTAAATCTTCTTCTTCGGTGGTAATATTAATAAACATTTTATCTTCTTGCCGAAATTTTACTTTACCGCCTAAAGACCGATTGATATAAAGTAATAATAGAATAATAAAAAAGGCCACCACTGCTAAAATCGGTTGATTTGCTCCTCCGGCTAATCCAATTCCAATCGCAATAAATAAAAAGGAAAGTTCTTCAGGATCTTTAATGGCTGCTCGAAACCGAACAATCGATAGAGCACCTACCAAACCCAAAGAAAGGGCTAAGGAACTTTTGACAATGGTAATAATCAACAAAGTACCCAAAGCAATCGGCATAAAATTACTAGCAAATTTTGCTCGATTAGCGACCGACCAACCAAATCGGACATAATACCATCTTAAGATAGAGACCAAAATGGCCACAATTAACATGTTGAGTAAAAATTCGTCTAATGGAATATTAGCCGTAAACTCTTGGATGTATTTTTCCTGTAATTTCTCTAGCAGGTTCATTTAGGTAGATTTTTCAAGAATCAAAAGTACTTAATTCTAGGAGTTTTAGGGTATAGAAAGGTTCTTGATTCATAAATTATCGTCTTCTACCTGTCGAAGCAGTCAGGTCAACTTACAGATTGCAGTGATTTTTTTCAGAAAAAGCTTTTTCTTGTGTATCTTCGCACCGATTGGGACTTTCCCACTAGAAATATTACATTAAAAAATTTTTTCTAATGAAAATGAATAAACTCATCCTTACTTGCTTTTTACTAGCCAGCTTTCTGATAAACACTACGATGCTTAGTGCCCAGAATCCTGACTCTAATCACGGTAACAAATTTGAGCAAATTGACAATATGATGTGGCCACCCAATAGTTATCGTGGTGCAGACGGAGCTCCAGGACCTGACTATTGGCAGCAAAAAGTAGATTATAAAATCCAATGTTCATTGGATACTAAAGAAAATAAATTAACAGGTAGCGAAACGATTACTTACCATAATAACTCGCCAAATTCACTCCGTTATTTTTGGTTGCAGTTGGACGAAAATCAGCACGCTGCGGACGCCGACAACCATATTTTTGATGGTAGTAGAATGAGAGAAACCATGAACGAAGGTGCGTTGACACGATTGGAAAATAATAAGTACTTGGAAAAATTTGGTTGTAACATAACAAAAATAACTTCTTCTACAGGTAGCGAGTTAAAATACACTATTAATAAAACCATGATGCGAGTTGATCTTCCTAAACCATTGAAGCCGGGAGAGAAATATGTCTTCAATGTAGACTGGAATTACTACCTCATTGATCGGATGAATACGCCAAGTTGGGGACGTGGTGGTTATGAATATTTTGATAAAGACAAAAACTATCTATACACCATAACTCAATGGTTTCCAAGACTTTGTGTATATAATGATGTAGAAGGATGGCAGAATAAACAGTTTACAGGACGAGGGGAGTTTGCTTTACAATTTGGTGATTATGATGTAAAAATGACTTTACCAGAAGATTATGTAGTTGCCTCAACCGGTGCGTGTCAAAACTATTCACAAGTACTAAGTTCTACAGAAAAAAAGCGTTTAGATCAAGCTAAAAAATCAGACAAGCCAGTACAAATTGTAACCCTTGACGAAGCGTTAGCAGTAGAAAATGGATCTCGTTCTTCCAAGGATAAAACTTGGCATTTTAAAGCAGAAAATGTACGTGACTTCGCATGGGGTGCCAGTACTAAATTTGCTTGGGATGCTCAAAACTACACCAACAGCGAAGGAAAAGATGTGCTTTGTATGAGCTATTATGGAAAGGAAGCTTATCCAATTTATAACCGCTATTCTACTAAAGCAGTAGCGCATACTTTGAAAGTTTATGATCGTTATACCCTTCCTTACCCTTATCCAGTAGCAATCTCTGTAGAAGCTGCTAATGGAATGGAATATCCAATGATTTCTTTTAATCCTGGTCGTGCAGAAGAAGATGGTACTTATACCGAGCGAGCAAAACAAGCTTGTATTTCTGTAGTAATTCACGAAGTAGGACATAATTACTATCCGATGATCATCAATAGTGATGAGCGAAAATGGTCTTGGATGGATGAAGGTTTAAATACGTTTGTTCAGTTTATTGCAGAACAAGAATTTGACAATAATTATAAATCTCGTCGTGGGCCTGCAGAAGGAGCGATTAGCTATATGAAGCAGAATAAAAACCGCCTAGAGCCGATCATGACCAATAGTGATAATATCATTGGATTTGGGGCTAATGCTTATATGAAACCAGCTACTGCCCTTAATATTTTAAGAGAGACCGTAATGGGTCGAGAATTATTTGATTTTGCTTTCGCAGAATATGGTCGTCGATGGTCCTTTAAGCACCCTACTCCAACCGATTTTTTCCGTACCATGGAAGAAGCCAGTGGAGTTGATCTTGATTGGTTCTGGAAAGGTTGGTTCTATGGAATTGATGCGGTAGATGTTTCTTTAGATAGTATCAAATGGTATAAAGCAGATCTAGTAAATGATCCTGAAAAACGAGAAAGAGAATGGAGCAATCCAGTGAATAAACCTTTTGATCATATTACTAAAAAACGAAACAAGGATGCAGGGATGAAATTTGAGGTAGACAAAGATGATGAGTTGGTTGATTATTATACCAATTATAAGCCATGGGAAACAAAAGATTCTATTGTTTCTGGAAAGACTTATTTATACGACGAGACCTTTACAAAAGAAGAAAAGGAAAAGATGTTTGGTAAGAAAAATTACTACGAACTAAACTTTACCAATGTCGGAGGACTGGTTACGCCATTGATTATCGAATGGACTTTTAAAGATGGGACCAAAGAAGTGGATCGTATTCCTGCAGAAGTTTGGCGGAAAAATGAAACCAATTTGACCAAGGTTTTTGTAAAAGAAAAAGAAGCAACCGGTATCGTGTTAGATCCTTACAAAGAAACTGCTGACGTCGATATGTCTAATAATCTATGGCCAGTGAAGGAGTTACCTACTCGTTTCCAAGTATTTAAAAAACACCGTCCAGAAAAACAACTTAATCCTATGCAAAAAGCGATTAAGCGAGGTGATATTATTAAGCCGTAAGAAATGGCTTTTGGCTGTTTGCTTATTGGTTTCACATAACCGTGAGGCAATTGCATAAATAACGAGTAATATCCGTCGTTCTCATTGAGGAACGACGGATATTTTCGTTTTTGGAGGATTAACAACAAAACCTCCAAAATGCTGAACCCATCCACCAATTTTTTGTTCCCTTTACAAATTGAAATAAAATGAGCAATCCAGTCCAATACGATCATAAAGGCAGACCGACGACCCTGCACCCTTACAACATCTTTCTAACCCTACTTTTGGCGGGTATTACTATGTTGTTTTTAGCTTTATCTGCTTCCTATCTGTATACTAGAATCCAGATGAAGATTCCGCCAATTGAGTTGCCGCCGTTGTTTATCGTCAATACCCTTATTTTGGTGACCAGTAGTTATACCATGAAAATGGCGAATGACGCTTATAAATCCGATAATACCGAAAAATACATTCAGGCTTTAATTTACACGATCATTCTCAGTCTGATTTTTATGCTTTCACAAGGAGTTGCTTGGGCCATGTTATTTAAAAATAATATTCCCATTGCCTATAGTACCACCGCTTCTTATCTATATGTTATCTCATTTTTACATTTTGCCCACGTAATAGCTGGAATTCCCTTTTTACTTTTATTTATAAAAACAGCTAAAACGCGAATGAAGGAGCCAGTAAGTGTTTTAGTTTATTTTTCTGATCCTGAAAAAAGGTTAAAACTTAAGTTACTCACTGCTTATTGGCATTTTCTTGATATTCTTTGGGTTTATCTGGTGGTCTTTTTCTATTTGAATTATTTGATTAGTTAAGGAATAGTCAAAAATCATCTTCCAAATTCTTGCCTATTTTAAGGTAGATTTAGTTGCAAAATCTTGGTTATTTAGCCCAAGATTGTCATATAATAGATTAAAATATTCTTAATGCTTTTATAGAATAGCGGTTTTCCTTATCTTTGCAATTAAAAATTCAACCTCATTATGAAAAATTCAAGTATCATTTTTTTATTTCTAACCTTAGTAATAACTGGTTGGAATTGTGGTGATGGCGCATCATCTACCGCTAAAGCACCTGCTAATGGAGCTATTCTTCAAGGTAAAATCGTAGATGCAGGAGATATGAAAATGTTTTTGGACGAATGGCATTTTGATAATACCACCAATGTTTTAGGCTATACCGACATAAAGGCGGATGGTTCTTTTGAATTACCTTTAGACAAAGGTTTACAAATGGGTATCTATCGAATGCGGATTGGTGCTAAGAAGGCATTTTTAGCTTTTGATGGTTCTGAAAAGAACATAGAAATAAATGGAGACTTAACCAGCTTTGACCAATTCGGATTTGAAGTAAAAGGTGCTAATTCTGCCTATCAATTCATGGCACAAGTAAAAAAAGCCGTTGCTGATCCAAGTGATCTTCAATCAATCAAAACATCTGCAGAATCTGCCGCCAACCCAATCGTTGGTGCTTATATGGCTATGGCTTTTTATCGTGGAAACGAAGACCTTCTAAGTAGTTATAAGGAAATAAATGCCAAACTTCAGAGAACAAATAAAGATTCTAAATATTCAAAAGACTTCAATCAATTTATTGCCAGCATTGAGCAGCAAATTGCCGTACGAAAAGCGAATGCTTCTCTTGCAGTAGGTCAAGTCGCTCCAGATATCAACTTACCAAGTCCAAATGGTAAAAACTACAAATTGAGTGATCTAAAAGGAAAGGTAGTACTGTTAGACTTTTGGGCTAGCTGGTGTGGACCTTGTCGAAAATCTAATCCACACGTTGTGGAAACCTATAAAAAATATAAAGAAAAAGGATTTACCGTATTTAGTGTTTCTTTAGATGGTATTCATCCTCGAATGATCCCTAATTTAGGAAATGACCAAACAAAGATCGATGCACAGTTGGAATCAGCCAAAAAGAAATGGATGGCCGCTATCGAGCGAGATCAGTTACTTTGGGAAACACATGTTAGTGATCTAAAACACTGGAACTCTCCAGTAGCCAAAATGTACAATGTTAAAGGTATTCCAAATACTTATTTGATCGACCGAGAAGGAAAAATTGCAAAAGCTGGCATCAATCCACTTAGTCCAACCTTTGATCTAGAAACGGAGATTAAGAAATTACTCTAAAATTTCTCTCAAATTTTTATTTAAAAAGGCCCAAATCGGATAGATTTGGGCCTTTTTAAGTTAAACAACTTCAATAATCTTAAGAGAAATAGTCAGAAGCGTTAAGGTTTTATTAAACTATCTTAAGACTCGATTGATTATTGTACTTTTAGACTGATTCTTGCTAAATTTGTTAAGTTCGATAAAAGCAGCGTAATAGTTTCTAAAATCGAACTCAACAAGTTAAATCTACAATAAAAATGAAAAGGTTAGGAATACTACTACCTATCACCCTACTGATACTTATTGGACTATTCAGCTTTCGAACTGTATCTACTACTCCTTTGGTCCAATCTAACCCGGATCAAACGATCTCATGGATGACTTTTGAAGACGCCATGGAAGCCGTAAAAAAGGAAAAACGAAAAGTACTCATCAGCGTACACACGGAATGGTGTGGTTGGTGTAAACATATGGATAAGACAACCTTTCAAGATCCTAATATCGTTAAATTTATCAACGAAAAATTCTACCCCGTCAAGTTCGATGCAGAACAAAAAGAAGATATTATTACCCCAGAAAAAGTATATGAAAATCCAAAAGTAGACGGCAAAGACCGTAGATACCATGAACTTGCTGTTGCACTTACTATGGGGAGGTTAACTTTTCCTAGCACGGTATTCTTAGATGAAAACTTCCGAGTCCTTCAACCAATTCCTGGTTACAAAGAACCAGAATCTTTTGAAATGATGATGACTTACTATGGTGACGATCATTATAAAAGGACCCCTTGGACTGTTTACCAAAAGAAGTATATTCCATTGAAAGAATTAAAACCTACCTTGATTTCTGAATAGTTTTTTTGTAAATGTTTAGGCGTTGAATCGTTGAGTTGTTTTTTAAAGCGACTTGGCAATTAATTAACCCAATAGCATGAAAGAATTAATAATCCTATTTATTATTCTTGCTCCAAATCTATGAAATTCTTCCTCATCCTTTCTCTTCTCTTCCTCTCCTTCATCACAAAGGGACAAGATTTTCACACCATTTTTGAATACACCGATTCCATCAATAAAGGGATCACGATAAAAAATAGTTACCCAAAAGGTGGAGAAAGATATATAGATATTATTACAGGAAAAACTTATCCTTATGTAGTTTTTTGGACCCATATCACCAACGAAACAGATTCAGATTTAGCAGTAAATATTCATTTTACAAACCCCTCTTTCTTCCTTCCTTTTTCACCAGATATTCCTTTCAAACTATTTTTACCAAACGAAAAAATGAGCATAGCGCGCGAACCATTATTTGATTATGGTTTGGATGTAAAATCTTTTTTGGATAAAAATAGATCAATTCCTTCTCAAATTTCAACATGCATTCCTCCCAAGGAGTCTTATCGTTTTTATAC
>JALZUU010000619.1 GCA_023300665.1 Saprospiraceae bacterium
TCGGCAGCTATTAACGAAGATATGGTCAGTTTAGAATTATTTGGATTGAATGCAGGCGATGAAATTTTCTTAAGAATTGAAGATTGGACCGCTTCGGCGACTAGTAATGCAGGTGATTTTGCTTTGTGTATAACCGCACCAGAACCGATTTTTAATATTGCCGATGATGCGGGCTCTATGTTATGTAGTGGACAGCTTTTTGATTCGGGTGGAGGAGATGGGCCTTACAGTAACAGTGAAAACAATGAATTTGTTATTTGTCCTTCAGCTAATTTCAATTGTATT
Organism: Saprospiraceae bacterium; assembly: GCA_023300665.1. Taxonomy (GTDB): domain Bacteria; phylum Bacteroidota; class Bacteroidia; order Chitinophagales; family Saprospiraceae; genus JALZUU01. Next base: position 286 of record JALZUU010000619.1, read on the forward strand.
AATATATCAATTCCAAGCTTTGAAATCGAAGCTGGATTTGATGCTTTAAATATTTTTGCCGGAAGTTCGACCAGTGACCCTTTATTCCTTACCATTGATGGAGCCGGAGGACCTACTTCCTTTAACATTTCTTCTACCTGTGTCACCGTGCAATTTACTTCTGATGGGTCGATCTCACAAGAAGGTTTTGAGCTTAATTGGACTTGTACGACGGGAAGTTGTGAAAATCCTTTTAGTACTTGTGGAGACCCTACCAATATTAATTTCTTACCCTATAATGAAACCGGATTGACTACCTGTGGAACGTTGGATGCAGTAGAGAATGGACCATGTGATGCACCTGGATTGTTAGATGGAGAAGATCATGTATTTGCTTATGCTTCTCCTGGTGATGAATGTATCATGGTCCAGGTTAGTAATGCGAATGTTTTAACAGCTTTGTCAATTTATAATGATTGTCCAGATCAGGCGACAGATTGTCTAGGATCAGATGTGACGGCAGTAGGGAGTGATGCAGTGGTCATGGAGACCTATCTAGAAGCGCCAGGTATTTATTTTATAATTGTTGATAATCCGGATGCTTGTACAGATTTTGATCTCGCGGTGAATACGGTTAGTTGTTCGAATGATGCGCCCGTAACTTGTGAAGCGCCTGTGATGGTCGGTGGCATTCCGTTTATGGAAAATGCAAGTACTTGTGGTGCTACCAATTCCGAAGGAAATAATGATTGTTCTTTTGCTTCTGGACCTGGAGAAGATTATGTCTATGCTTATGAATCTTTGGGTGGAGAATGTTTAACGGTGCGGGTAGAAAATGCAGGTTTTGGAACGACGGTTTCGGCATTAGATGGATGTAGTAGTGATGATCCAGAATGTTTTGGATTTGCGGAAGTGACCACCGGAGATACGGCAGTGATAGATCTAGTACAAATTACTGATCCAGGTACTTATTACTTTGTGATAGAAGCTCCACAAGGTTGTGGTAATTTTGATATTGAAATATCTCGGAGAGATTGTCCAATTTCATTGCCACCCGCCGTTGATTGTGAGGATGCACTATCCATCAATGGCTGTGGAAACCAAGATCAAATAATAAGAGTTGGACAAACTGCCTCAGATGATCCAACCGTATTTCAAATAGGAGTGAATGATGGATGTTGGTCTGGTGTTGGTCAGGCACGATTCACTTGGTTTAGCTTTGAGGCCCAGGCAGATGGTAATTTTGGGTTTTTAGCAAATAATGCAGATGATCCAACTCTTTCCGATATTGATATTCAGGTATGGGGACCTTTTGATGCCGATAGTTTAGCTTGTGGTTTTATGCGAACTACTCAACCGATTCGTAGTACTTATGCTTCTCCTAGTTTTCCCAATTTAACTGGATTGACGGATGAAGATCCTACTACTGGTGCTCCAATCACAGATATTTGTGAAGGAGCAGCAGGAGATGGTTTTGTATCTACTATTCCTGTACAACAGGGAGAGTTCTATATCGTACTAATAAATGATTTTTCTGGAACGATTGGGATGGGAGGAATAAGCATGGATTTTGGTTCGACTTCTGAAGGAGTATTAGATGATTCTGGTAATTCTCTTATGTCAATAGTTACTCCTGATACCGTTACTTGTCCTGGTAGCCCAGTGATGTTGCTAGCAGGAGGAGGAGTGGCTTATAATTGGATAAACAGTGAGGATGGATTGAGTTGTACTACTTGTCCCAATCCAATAGCTACCGTTACTGAAACGACGGATTTCAGTGTGATAATCAGTGATGCTTGTAATATAGATACCTTGACCGTCAAAGTAGCACTACTTGAAGCGATGGCTGGGGTGGATCAGGTGGCATGTAACGGTGAACAGATTGAGTTAGCTGGTCTTCCAACGGGAGCTGATGCGGGAGGTTTTTGGAGTGGAAATGAAAATGCGCTTAGTTGTATTAATTGTCCTAATCCTTCCGTCAATACCGAATTATTGGGCCCTGGAGAATATACTTTTATTTATGAAGTAGGTGGTACGGATTGTGCGAATACTGATACGGTTATAGTAATGATTTTGGATGCTACTGCACCGAATTATTCGATCTTATCTGATACCAGTTCTTGTGAAGAATTGACCTTAGAATTAGGGGGTCCTACCGATCCCAACGCGAGTTATTCATGGACTTCGAATCCTCCTGGATTTACTTCTACAGATGCGAATCCATCAGTAACGGTCAACGAATCCACTACTTATATTTTAGAAATAACGAATCAAACTTGTCCGCTTGTTTTAATGGATAGTGTGATGGTGATGGTGGGAACTGAGGCGATGCTTCCTAGCCTGGAAAACCAAGCAATCTGTATAGGTGAAAGTTATTTTTTTGGTGGAATTTCTCAACCAGGAGTCAGTTATACTTGGTCTCCTGCCGTTGGGGTTGGTAATCCAAATAATTTAAATACTAGTTTTGAGCCAACTCAAACAACGGATTATACCTTGACTACTTCTCAAGATGGATGTATTGCTGAAACAAGCTTCACGATTACCGTTGGCGGAACGATCGTACCAAACCTTGTTCTAACCGCGGATCTTTCTGCCTGTGTAGGGACAGAAGTAGTCTTGGATGCAGTTAGTAATGTTCCGGGGTCTTATCTATGGTCTGATGGTTCTATTGGAGGATCGATAATTTCCAATACGATTATTCAGAATACCTTTTTTACCGTGACCTTTACCCCTGCAGATGGATGCTTACCTTCGATTACAGATACGGTCAATATCATGGCATTAGGAACGCCAGAAATTGCCGGAATTCCGACGCAGGATATTTGTTCTGCCGATGGATTTCAATTGAGTGGTTTGACCATACAACCTGGAGTGATGTATAATTGGACTCCTTCAGCTGGTGTTGCCAATCCTAATGAACTAAACACAAGTTTTAATCCATCAGATACCATTACTTACCAAGTGACAGGTACGGTTGGTGCTTGTGCCGATACGGCCTTCTTTACCTTGAATGTTGAGGAGTCCCCAGTGATTACGATTGATCCAGTAGTAGCGGTTTGTACTGGTTCGGATGTAACGATAACTGCAAGTTCTAGTCTTCCCGGTGAATTCTTTTGGAGCCCATTTGATTTAACTGGACCAGAGATTACAATTGAAGATGTGAATGCCAACTTGGTCTTTACGGCTGAATTGGAGGCAGAGAATGGATGTACCGATCAAGCGATGGTTACCTTGGAAGTCATCGAACCACCTGTGATTGGTAACTTAAGTGACCAAAATATTTGTAGTAACGAGACCTATCAACTCAGTGGATTAACAGAAATATCTGGCGTGAATTATTCCTGGACACCAGCCATAGGAGTTGCGGATCCTACTGCTTTAAATAATATTTTTAATCCTACGGTAACGACTACTTATCAGATCACTGCGATAGCAGGAGACTGTAGTGATACAGAGAGTTTTACGATCAATGTTGGAGAAACACCTGTGGTGACGGTATCTGAAATGATGACGGTTTGTAGTGGAATGAGTGTTACCTTAACTGCGAGTGCTACCACTTCCGGAGAATTTATTTGGAATCCTGGTAACCTGACTGGATCAGAAGTGACCATTGATGATTTGGCGGAAACGACCACTTTTACGGTTATGTTTGCGGCAGATAATGGTTGTATGATATCCGATGAACAAATTGTCGTAGAGGTAGTTCCTGGGGTAGAAATTACAGAAATTGAGGCAACACCACCCATGAATATTGTGGAAGGAGATATGGTTGATCTAGTGGTAACAACCGAACCAGATAGTGCGATTACCTATAGTTGGAGTAGTGGTGGCGTAGGTATTGTGGAAACAGTTATTCCGCTAGAGGTACCGGAAAGTTCTTATACGGTAACTGTTACTGGACCGAATGGTTGTACAGATGAAGGAACGATTAGTTTTGAGGTAGAGCTAGCGCAACATCGTATTCCAAATGCTTTCACTCCCAATGGTCGTATTGAGGTTAATTCTATTTTTGAGGTAGTAACTTCAAGTGGAAATATAGCGGTGATTAGTATGAAAATCTGGAATCGGTTTGGTGATTTAGTGCATGAAGGATTCGGTGATAGTCATGGATGGAACGGAACGGTTGATGGTAAATTGGCACCATCGGATGTTTACCTATACATCGCTGAGATTCAACTACCAGATGGATCATTAATAAAAGAACGAGGTGATGTAACCTTGATCAGATAAACGAGGAATTTTGTGGTTGTCTTTTAGATCGTGATAATTTCAACCCAAAAATAAGCTGGATTTTATAAAGAAAAGCAGTGCAAGACGTCCATCTTGTACTGCTTTTTTTTATTGAACTTGTTTAAAAATGAAACAAATGCTAAAATATTTTGTTAGATTAGTCTAACTTATTAGTTTTGCATAACTAATTTACATTAAAATGAATATAAGAACTACCCTAATTTTAGTCTTGTTTACCTTACTTTTCCCTACGTTAAATGCCCAAACGGGTACTTTGACAGGTATTGTGAAAATTGAAGGTGCGCCTATAGAATTTGCTCAAATTGCGATTAATGAGACAAATTTTGGTACAACCACCAATAATAAAGGCAGATTTACCATAGAAAATATCCCTTTTGGTACCTATCAGATTACGGGTTCTTATATTGGATATGCGGATATTACGGAAGGTTTTACGTTTAGTGAAAATCAAACTAAAGTCGAACTCGATTTTGATCTTACAGAACAAACGATGGAATTGGAAAATATTGTGGTTACCGGTACGAAAACTTTTAAAAGACAAACCAATTCACCGGTCATCGTCAATGTAGTTAATAGCCAGACGATCAGTAATGTTCAAGCTTGCAATCTTTCAGAAGGATTAAAATTTCAACCTGGATTAAGGGTAGAAACGGATTGCCAAACTTGTAATTATACCCAACTTAGAATGAACGGTTTAGCGGGAGGATATTCACAAATATTGATTAATGGTCGCCCAATTTTTAGTCCATTAACAGGACTATATGGATTGGAACAAATACCAGCCAATATGATTGATCGAATTGAAATAGTTCGAGGAGGAGGCTCCTCTCTTTATGGTTCGAGTGCGATTGGTGGAACCGTAAATGTAATTACAGCCATTCCTAAAAACAATAGTTATGCATTAGATTATACCTATCAGAATATTAATGGTCAAACCAGCGATCATACGATTAGTGGGAATGCTACGTTGATTTCTGAAAATAAAAATTCAGGTGTTTCTTTCTTTTTAAATCATAGAGAACGTGATTTTTACGATGATAATGATGATAATTTTTCTGAAATACCCTTGATAAAAAATACTTCAATTGGAGCGAATATGTTCTTCCTTCCAAAGGAAAATCAAAAATTAGAACTAAGCATAAGTAATATTCATGAATACAGATTAGGAGGAGAAATGATCACCGACAAGCCTGCTTTCCTTACGCAACAATCTGAAGAAAGAACCCATGATGTTTGGATGGGGAGTGCGGATTATCAAATAAATTTTAATAATGATAATAGTTCGCTAATTACTTATGTAGCTTGGCAAAATACCGATCGAGATCATTATACAGGGATTCAACCAGATGAGGGAACTACTGAATTTGCGGAGTTTTTAGCCAATCCACCTTATGGCACTTCTGAGGTTACTACCTTTAACGTAGGTGTTCAAGCCAATCATAAAATAAATAAGTTTTTACATGGAACAAATGTTCTCACCTTAGGAACAGAATATGTTTATGATGATGTTTTAGATGATATTCCTTCGTATAATTATTTAATTGATCAGACTTCGAAAGACTTTGGGGTGTTTTTGCAAAGTGATTGGGAAATCACAGATCGGTTGACTTTATTGTCTGGTCTAAGAATGGATGCACACAATTTAGTGGATCATCTGGTCTTTAGTCCAAGAGCTTCTTTGTTGTATAAGTTTAAAGAAAATACACAGTTTCGGGTGAGCTATGGAACAGGATTTAGAGCTCCACAAGCCTTTGATACAGATTTACATATTGCGTTTGCAGGTGGTGGAATTTCACGAATTTCTTTGTCACCTGAATTAGCAAAAGAAAGATCTCGAAGTATTAGTACCTCTGTCAATTATGACAAGCCGATGGAAAGTTGGGTGGCTGGATTTACACTAGAAGGGTTTTATAATAGATTGAATAATACATTCTTTTTACAACCTATTGGAGAAGATGCATTCGGAGAATTATTTGAAAAACAAAATGGTGACGGTGCTACTGTAAAGGGACTTACGGTGGAACTTAGAGCGAATTATAATCGAAAAATACAATTAGAAAGTGGTTTTACTTTGCAATCCAGTAGGTTTGATAATCCTGTTGCTTATATAGATGATCTAGCAGGTATTCGTGAATTTATCCGAACACCAAACGATTATGGTTATGCTATTTTAACGTTCACACCGAATGAAAAATGGAATGCAACGTTTAATTATGTTTATACTGGATCAATGAAAGTTCCTCATTTTGCAGGAGCACCTAATCAGACGAGAGACGAAATTTTTACTTCTAGTGCTTTTTCGGATGTAAGTGCAAAAGTAGGGTATACACTTCCTATTCCAAACTTAGGCAATAAGGTAGAATTTTATGGTGGGGTAAAAAATATTTTTAATTCCTATCAAGATGATTTTGATATTGGAAAAAATAGAGATAGTAATTATGTTTATGGACCGGCTCAGCCAAGAACCTTTTTTGTTGGGGTGAAGTTTAGATCTGAATAGAGGTGATTGGTTATTGGCCTTTTTTAATTGAGATTGAGTGAAGCAAAATGCCTGATGCTGGGGTGTTCAATTAATGAAAAAAACTTCTGCACTTTTACGAAATACTGCGACCGCTCTGCGGTCGAAACCTCTGACGCCAAACCTTGGCTAATATACTGTGACCGCTCTGCGGTCATAATTTTGACAGAGGAAATGACCGCAGAGCGGTCACATTATGTTAGCTAACATAGTTAGCGTTAAACATCCGACCACAGCGTGGTCGCAGTATTTTCTTCTACATTTTTTTCAAAAAAATGTAGAAGAATTTTTTCCCTTTTGTAGCGTAGGTTGAACATCTTAGCCAGAAGCAAAAGATTTAAAGATGATGTTGCCTTGATTCGTGAATTTACTGCTAACCAGGTAGACTCATTAGCAACGCTTTTAATCCACCATATTTTGAACCAATATTTTATGGGTAGAAACAGCCCCATTTTTTCTAATTATTTTTAA
>JALZUU010000620.1 GCA_023300665.1 Saprospiraceae bacterium
TTGAATTGTTGAATTGTTGAATTGTTGAATTGTTGAATTGTTGAATTGTTGAATTGTTGAATTGTTGAATTGTTGAATTGTTGAATTGTTGAATAAGAAAATATTTTTCAAGTTGGGATCTTAATATTTTTTGAAAAAAATCATAGTTTATTTATGGAATTTCAGCAGCTCAAGCATCTAAGTAAGGACCAGTAGCATTTGGAGCCTTTTTCCAAGTAGCAGCAAAGACGTTTGTAAAAAAATACTGGTTTCTCTCCTAGGCGATCGTGTTCTGCGGTCGGGACTGGATGGCCACTGCATTGCATCTTCTCAAGGCGCTGGCTAGGAGCGAGACATTGGGCCTCGCGCAGGGGGTGGGAAAACAAACCCTCCCTGAGGGTTTGTCTATGTCTACTCCACTCATTTTAGCGATTTTCATCACCTTTTAAGATAGAAGCTGTTTAGAGTTTCATATATTATTGATCTAAAAAAGTAAGACCTTCTATCGTTTTTGCCAATCATAATCTCAACTGCCTACCCATTCAAAGAAAAATAAAATTCAAATTCTAGAACGGACTATATCTTCAAAACTAATTCTGTCTTTCTACTCCTTCTACTTAAAAACATGGTTATATTTGCGCAAAAAATAAGAGATGGAAAGTATTGAAGATTTAATAAAATTACTCACTCTAGAAGAACTGGACCCTTGTCTTTATCGTGGTCAATCTTTTATGACTCCTTGGGGTCGTGTTTTCGGTGGACAGGTATTAGGACAGGCCATGTATGCAGCTTATCAGACTGTACCGGAAGATCGGCTTGCACATTCCATGCACGCTTATTTTGTGTTGGGTGGAGATTGTAATTTTCCAATAATTTACAATGTAGATACCATTCGAGATGGCGGTAGTTATACAACTCGAAGAGTGATGGCAAAACAAAAAGGAAAAACCATTTTTGTAATGTCGGTTTCTTTTCAGAAAAAGGAAAAAGGTTTTGATCATCAGATAACTGCTCCCAAGGTGCTTCCTCCAGAAGAATTGGCTACAGACATAGAGCAACTAAAATATTTAGAAGCCATTGATCCATTACTCTATCGACGAATGAAAGGAATTCATCCTCGTGCAATCGAGTTTCGTCCGGTAGAAAAGCCAGACCCACTCAATCCAAATCCAGCTCCTCCTTTTCGAAATATTTGGCTTAAAGCAAAAGAAAAACTAGAAGCATCCATTCCTTTACAACATCAATTATTAGCGTATGCTTCTGATTATAATTTATTATTAACCGCAGTTAATCCTCACCAAGCAAAATCAAACCGAGGTAATTTATTTCTGGCGAGTTTAGATCATGCTATGTGGTTTCACCGCGATTTTAATATGAGTGATTGGTTGTTGTATGCCTTAGACAGTCCAAGTGCTTCTAATGGTCGAGGATTTTCCAGAGGAAATATTTTTGACAGAGAAGGAAAACTAGTTGCTTCCGTTGTACAAGAAGGAGTGATTCGAGAAGGGAAATAAATTATTTAATTTTGGATTGTACGGATTATCTAATCATTTAAAAACATCTCACTTAATCGAATATTCGTAGTGTTTGGTAGAAAATAAAATACGGTTAGGATGTTATTCTATAACTTAGGAATACATCAAATCGTATGATTATGGGATTTTCAGGAATAAGAATACCAGGACATTCAGGTTCAGAGTTTAAACATCGGACCGTATTTTCAAAGAGGAAAACTGCTGAAAGTAGTTCCTCCAAATCAGAAGTCTTTGCGTTGCCTATTACAGCTAGTACGCCGACCGATTATCAGAAGATCTATGCTCAAGATCGAAAGGTAAGACTATTTTTTAAATTACCTGTTTTTTTAATTTCTGTACTTATAATTGGGTATGTTACGTTAGATTCTTCTAGCTATTTTAAAGATGCACTGAACCCTAGAAATCACGAACAGTTCAATAGAATCAACACGGTAAAAGAAACCGAGATATTCCATGACTATGTATTCTTTATTAATTCAGGATATTATCATCTTCGTAATAATGATTTATATACGGCTCAAAGAGAATTTACCAGGGCATTAAAATTAGACGAATATAATATCGATGCTCGAATTGGACTGACTAAGACAATGATTGAGCGATGCAAACAATTCCATGAAGTTTGTGAAGAAGTTCAACCTCATCTAAATTTTCTTCGTAAAATGAAATACTTACCAAATAGTGGAATGAAAAAATTACAAGAGGAATTTGATAAATCTTATTTAATAAAAAAATCTTTGTAAAATTCTTTTAATATCGGTATATTGATAGTCTATCTAATATTTTAGCATTATTCTAAAATTATTTTATTATGAAGGCTTATCAAATATCAAATCTAACAGTAGCGGAATATATTCAGCAAGAGGTTGAAACTAATGCTAGATATGAATATCACGACGGGAAAATTTATGCTTTAGCTGGTGGCACACTAAATCATGGGTTAATATGTGGAAATGTTTTTGGTGAATTAAGAAGTAAATTAAAAGATAAAAATTCAAATTGTTTGCCTTTAAATACAGATGTAAAACTACATATTAAAAAAACCAATAGTTACGTTTACCCTGATACAATGGTTATTTGTGAAGAAATAGAAATGGCTTCAGACGAACCTAATTCAGTAACAAATCCTATACTTATTATAGAAGTACTTTCAAAATCAACTGCTGAATATGATAGAGGAGATAAATTTCACATTTACAGACAGATTCCAAGTTTCAGAGAATATGTAATTATTGATCAGAAAAAACATATTGTAGATGTACACTACAAACCTGAAAAAAGTGACCTATGGAAAATTACGAGATTCGACGGCATAGATAATATCGTACATTTTCAGTCGATAAATATTGACATCCCAATGAAAGATTTATACTATCGAACAAATCTTGAATTACAAGAATAATCTTAAACAATCCCCATTTTACCCAAATCTAATGGAATCTTTTTTCCACCTTCCTGGATAGATTGATAAATAGCTGCTACGATAATCATGTCTCGTTTGCCCATTTCGCCCGGTACTCGATTGATGGTTCCTTCTTTTATATGTTGCGCAAAATCATCCATTTGGAGTTTTTGTTGAGATTCATGAAGAAATTTAATCTCCGTTCCATCCGAACGACGACCACTCAATGGTCCGTAACTATTCGCAGGATGCAACTCAAACCAGCCTTTTTCTGCACTAACATATAAACGATTGGTCGTGACATTATGGGAAGTGAAAATATTGCCAATTATTCCTCCAGAAAATTCAAATTGAGCAGTAATTGTTTCATCAGTTCCTTTAAAATATTCAGGGCGTGTACTAAATTCTTGAGCGGAAACAGAGATGGGATTTTCACCAGTTCCATAGATCGCCGATTGAATCGAGTACACTCCCATATTCACCAATGCCCCGCCACCAGATAGTTTTTTATCCAAGCGCCATTGATCAGGATTTACATCAGAAAAATATCCAGCTTCTGCATTTACATAACGAACTTTACCAAAAGTTTTTTCACGAACCATTCGCATCACCTCTTGTGTATAAGGTTCAGAATGTAATCTATAGCCAACACTTAATTTAACGTTTGCCTTTTTACAAGCTGCAATAATTGCATCACATTCTTCTACATTCATGGCCATTGGCTTTTCGCAGATTACATGCTTGCCTGATCGTGCAGCTCGAATACAAAAATCAGCGTGCATACTGTTTGGTAAAACAACATAGACGATATCGATCGAATCATTTTTTACAATCGAATCAAAATTTTCATAATTATAAATATTCTCTTTTGGAATTTTATATTTATCAGACCAAATCTTTTCTTTATCTGGTGTACCTGTAACGATTCCAGCGAGATAACAATGGGTCGTATCTTGTAAAGCAGGTGCCAATTGATACGTACTGTAAGACCCTAATCCAACGAGTGCCACCCCTAATTTTTTCGTGTCAGTCATCTCTGTTCCAGTTGCACAAGAAGTTGGAAGTGTGGTGGCAATAGAGGCAACGCCAACACCTTTTAAAAGAGAATGATTAAACGACCTTCTGGATATTTTTTTCATGGTATATTTTTTTCAAAAAGAATTGAATCAAATGTAATGAAAATATTCTGCAAACAAAAAAAGTTTATTTTAACTATTCAAAGATAAAATAGACTTTAATTTTTTTTTAAAAATCTTATTCACAGCAAGGTTCCATTTCGAATTCCCATTTCATTCGGTTGTACTAGTGGCTGCGGTGAAATTGGTTAATCCATTCGCCCCACCAGATTCATCCAAAAGGCGATCACTCCAGTTTGTGCATTAATGGGAATACAGTCTATGGTTGTTTCATTGTCTTTGGTACAACTAAATAGACAGAGGACAAATAGTCCGATAAGAATTTTAGTGAATTTCATGTTTTAGATTTTACAACGTTAATAATGACAAGGAAAATTCTGCTGATAATTATAAGAGAATTTCTTGTTTAAAAATATTATATTAACATGTTTGATCAAATCAAGTTCTCTAGAATAAGAGATTTAGACCCGAAAAAAACGCAAAAAATAATTAGGTTATTGTAAGTAATTTTTATTTTACTAAATCATTGGTTAAATAAAGATACTTCAGTAAAACAGTATTTAGCTTCAGATTTAATTCTATGAATTTGATTCGGCCATTGATATATTTTTCTTGTCTTTTATTTAGTAAAAAAACAGAGCTTTCACCAAATCGAAATTTTTCATTTTCACCATCAAGCAACTGTTTGTATCCTTGTACATTACGTTGTACTAAAATAACTTGATCCCGTAGAATATTTTGTTTTAATAAATTACTTTCAATTTTATTGAGTAATTCGTTTTGCTTGTTTTGAATATCTAAAACACCATTTTGTATTTTGATTTCGCCCATTTTAACATCTGCTTTTTCTGAACGAAAAAACAAAGGCATAGAAAATTCAAATCCTAATTTATAGTCAGAAGTATTATAGGTTGGAAGAAGGTTATTATTAGTGGCCAACAAAGGATTTAGTTTTGCTTTTAATTTGGGTTTTAGTTTTTCCTTTTTCAATCTTAATTCTAATTCGTAAAGTGATTGTTTATTAATCTTTTCTAGAATTAAGGGATTTGTTCTAGCGAGCTCTTGTATATTTCGCACATCGCTTACGGTAAAAATTTCACCTTGATAATCCTCTGGTTTTGTCAAGGATTCTAATTCAAGTGGGACTTCTTTAAACCATAAAAAATTCTCTAAATTTTGACGAGCGTTTTGGAAATTCAGCTCATTATAATTAGTAAATGAAATGGCATCTTGCCATAAGATAAAGGCTTCCAAAGTATCCATTGCCGTTTTTTCACCTCCAAAAAAAGTTTCCTTTGTGTTATCAAAATACTGATTTGCCAAACGCTCATTTTCCAACAAAACACTTTGCACATAAAAAAACTGCTGCCATTCCAAGTAGGCAATAGAAGCTTTATAAAGCAATTCATTAAGGATGATCTGCTGTTGATTGATGGCCATATCTTGCATCACTCTAGCTTGCTTAAGCGCAGTTTGTCTTTCATTAACCAATAGTCCCTGCAAGATATTGACTTCGAGACCAATGTTCCACAATCCGAATTCATCTGTCGTATTTTCCGGATTTAAAAACACACCTTGCGTATTCTCATAGCCAGCTACTAGATCTATTCCATACTTTGTTGGAACTCGCAATCGATTACTGAATATTCGGTAATAACGTTTATCATCAAAACTTTTTTGATTCCAATCAGCGTCAAGAGTTGGATCTAAATTTCCTTTGGCAGATAACCAGCTTATATCCGCTAATTCCACTTTCAGATTTGCTTGCTTAGCGATAGGATGATAGTTGAGTATATTAATCAAATATTCTTCGTAAGAAAGAACGGTTGAATCAACCTGTGCTTGACAAAAAGAAATAAAGCAAAGAAAAATACTGACAATAATGAATCGCTTCTTAATTAATCCCAGCATTTTTTCAAGATTTTAGTTTTATAAAATCATCCATTTTTTTTCCGTGAGCTTTTGATTTTCCATCTTCGTCTACTAAAACAAAAACTATATTTTCGATTTTAATAATAGTTTGTTTAGTAAAGACATTCCGTACTTCACAAGAAAAACTAATTGAAGTCCGACCTACCTTTTTAAAACCCAAACCTATTTCTATCACATCTCCTTGTTCGGCAGAATTAATAAAATTTATCTCTGAAATATATTTGGTTACCACATTTTTGGAATCCAGTTTAGTCATCGCATAGATACCTGCTTCCTCATCGATCCACCGTAATAAGGCTCCACCGAACAAGGTATTTCGAGCATTTAAATTTTCAGGTTTGATTAATTTTCTAGAATAGAATTTCATATTACTTAATTGATTTTGCGGGTGCTTTACGTTTAATTTTTTCTTTTTCACTTTCATCTTTTTTATAAAAATCAGCTGGAAACCCATTTAACTGTCGCCAGATTTCATACCAAATTGGTACATCACTTAACAAAATAAATGAGCTGGTTCCTGTTCCTACCCTCAAAATTTTGGGCCATTTTTTCTCCTCTTCCTTCGGACTGATCAAAATACGATAATAACCATTTTCACTAATAAATCGATCAATAGCGACAATATTACCAGAAAAAATTCCAGTAGAAGCTTCTGGCCATCCACTAATGACAATTGCAGGCCATCCATCGAATCGAAGTCGCACCTCATCACCCGGTCGGATAAGTGGTAAATCTTGTGGAGGTAGATACATTTCTACTGCTAGGTCATAAACATCCGGCATAACGGTTACGATATCGGTTCCCGACTTTACAATTTCTCCGATTCCCTTTTTTATCGCCTTTGTTATATAGCCAGATTGAGGTGCGGTAATAAAATAGAATTGTTGTCGCTGACTATAATTACTTAATTGATTCTGCAATTTAGAAGTAGCAGCCATCGTTTCTAACTTTGCAGAAAGGGCAGATTGTTGATCTGACTGAGATTTTGATAATTTATCTGTATAGTCATTTTCAGTTGCGGCCAATTCAATAATTGAATTGGCTAATTTATTTTTTTGGTTTAATAATTTGTTTTCTTGAACAGTTACTTTTGCCTTTGTTTGTTGGAGTTTTAATTCTTTTTCCTGTAATTCAGAAAGTGACTTTAATCCTTTGTCGAATAATTGCTGAGTACGTTCCATTTGGTTTTCAGCAATCTCTAAATTCATTTTATAGGCTACCAAATCTATACTATCCGTATTAATTTTGTTTCGACCCTGAGCAATTTTATTTTTGGTTTGCTCCATTTTTAGAATCAATGATTGTTGAAGTGCTTTGTACTGATTTTCTAAAGCCTTTACTTTAGCGTCATAAGACGAAATACTCTGACTTTTTGCAATCACTTGCTCGTTGGTACGAGCAATCAAGTTAGGATCAAAATATTCATTTTTAATTTCTGAGAGATGAACAATCGTATCTCCCTCGTTGACAAAATCTCCTTCTCTGACGAACCAGTTTTCAAGTCGACCAGAAATTACAGATTGGATCCCTTGGGGGCGTTGCTCTGGAAGTAAAGTTGTTACATAACCTTTTGCTTGAATATTTTGTGTCCATGGTAAAAACATGGAAATTATTATCCCTATCAGCAGACCTAAAAACAAGAATAGTGATAATCGTTTAATTCTTGATTTTCGTAGAAGACCAAAAGATTTGTAATCACTCAGACTGATATAAGAATTGATACTATTTTCAGAAATATTAAGCATAATTTAGATTAATGGTGGTGTTAAGTTGATGGTTGCAGTTGTCTTCTCTGCCCAATAATGATAGTCAGCAACCACCACGACAGTCCAATCTCTTTCAGGGCTCATGATATAATCTATAATGGTCTTTTTGGTTTCTTCTTCAACAAAATGTAATGGATCTTCAAGTAATAATAACTTTGGACGAGCGACTAAAATTCTTGCAATCAATAATTTTTGAATGATGCTTCGTGGGAGTCTTCTTCCACCACTATCAACGACACTATCAATACCTTGACTTTGAGTAACAAAATAATTATTCAAGGATAAGATCTTAATTACTTCTTGTAAATTTTTCTCAGAAATCCCTCTTCCCATCACAATATTCTCTCTAAATGTTCCTTCAAACACTTGATTAGTTGGAAAAGCAACACCAATGTTGGAATATAAATTGTCTCGTTTATAATTCACTAATGGAATTTCATCAATATAAATTTCTCCATCCTCAATCTGGTGAATTCCAGCAATAATTTGTAGTAATAGGGTTTTACCACTCCCCGACTTACCAGTAATGGCAACTTTCGCTTTAGCAGGAATTTCAAAAGATAGTCCATCAAAAATATTTCTCTTTTCATCTGGAAAACTAAATTGAACATCAACAGCTCGAACACTTATCGGTGCTTGATCTTCTATTTCTGCCGTTCCATTATTTTCATCTAGTTTAAGATCCGTTACATAACCAATTTTCTCTAAGGCTGTCAGGACATCATAAATCGTATCAATAATTCTCAAGACTTTTTCCACTGAATTGATAATCAAAATAATCACAATTTCTGCTGCGACAAATTGCCCTAAATTCATCGATTCATTGAAAACTAAAACACTTCCCAAAATTAAAAGTCCAGCAGCAAGAAAAACTTTAAAACCGATGAATAAACGAAATTGATTAATTAAAACTTTAAAATGCTTTTCCCTAGCGTCCAAATAACCAACCACGATATTGTCTGTTTTTTCTAAATGGAATTTGCTATACCCGTTCAGTTTAAAACTTCGATTAACCCTTGCTATTTCCTCTAACCAATGCGCCAGTTTATATTTATATTTACTTTCTTTTAAGCTTGTTTCTAAACCTTTTGGCCCCGTTATTTTAAAAATTAAAAATAAAATCACCACTAATGAAAAGCCTAGAATTATAAAATAAGGACTATAAATCGTAAGCAGCATTAGTCCAAAAATAATTTGAAAAATTGCCAGGGAAAAATCGATCAAAATTTTAGGTAATCCCTTTTGAATCGTCAGCGTGTCAAAAAACCGATTGGCCAATTCAGGTGCATGAATTTTGTCTAGCTGGAAGAAAGTAATTTTTGGAATTCGGTAAGCAAACTCAAAAGCAGAACGTGCAAAAAGATCTTGTTGGATATTCTCTACAATTCGTAATTGTACTACTTGTAATGTTCCCGTCACGGCAATTCCAAACAATACAAATCCTACCAAAACTACCCAAGAAGAGGTTATTTCTCCAGTTTGAATATAATTGATAATAGCTTGAATACCCAGCGGTAAAGTCAGGTTTACCACTCCAATAAAAACTGCATAAATATAAATCTGCCTAATCTCAGATCTATACTGTTTCAATAAATTCCAAAATCGCTTGATAGGTAATAACTTCATTTCTTTCGCTTCTTGATTTACTCGTTTTATAATTTACTGTCCAAGTATGAATTACTAGTGAAAATTTGTTTTCCGCTCAATTAACGAATAAAATCTATAGATGTTCAGGAAAACTGCCGCAAAATACAGTAAAATTACCACAAATGACAGTATTGCTGTCATTTGTGGTAAATAAAAAATCAGCCAAAGAGAAATTACTACGGCTCATGAAAAGAGAAATTAACCATAACCAGTTGATTATCAATTAAATAGAATAAAAATAAAATTACCTTTCATCCTACTGAATATTTGCAGGCTTGTGGCTACTTTCCGACAGTACTACCGAAGCTGGGAAGCAGCAAATGGAAGAAATGTCCAATAGTATGATTACATTTACTCTTCCTCCGTAGAAAACGAAGAAGCCGGTAAGCCGGCTGAATTAAACAGTGTACCTGAAAAATAATCTCTCCATCCATACCTAATATAGCGAGGGTCGCTTAATTGGGTAGAGCTTAACGATATTTGACTGCCTACTGATTTGGCTACTACAGGTATGAATTTTTTATCCGTTCCTGCGATTTCAAATCCACCTTTTCCTCTTAGTTCTAAACCATCTGCTGCATGGTCAAAATTCAGGATGATTTGATTATCCTCTATCTTGGCGCTTTTATACAAAGGGCCAGAAGCGACCATTTCCTTGCTATAATCATTAACTAAAGCCAATCGAGCCAATTGATCTCCAACTGCTTGTTTATTACCAGGATGAATGCTTAGAGAATCTCCGATATCCATCGTGATCGCCATACCGGTACGTGGTGTTCGAAGACTCTTGCGTTGTGCATCACGAAGTGCAGGAGAACCATTACTTCCATAATGAAATGGCGCAATTTGCACAAAATAAAAAGGGGGTAGCATTCTTTGGCTTATAATCATCTACACCTTTTTGAGTGGATTTGACAGAAGTCAAATAAATATCGTTGTGTGCATTATCTCCTTTTATTTTCAACAAATTTCTCATCTATTTATTTTTTACAAACCCTATGAAGTGAGCATCAGCGTTTACGACCTCTTGCCATTTTGATTCGTTCTCAGGAAGTAAATCAAATGATAAACTAAATAAATCATTCTCTTCTTTATTTTCTAAATTAATACAAGCAGTGAAATTAAAAAGGATCAATAGTAAGAAAGCACAATTGATGGATAGTTGCATAATTCAATGTTTTTGTCAATGCAGAATTTAGATGGAAAGTACGGATTTAAGTAAGAGGATTAAAACCGTTTAAGTTTTTTTCAACAATTCTCTCTTTTCTAAATTATCAATCCTAAAAATTTAAGTTTTTCTTAAAAGAAAAGGCAATGACTTTTCCAGTCATTGCCTTAATTAATAGATAGTTAATCTGTAATAATTTCACTTATAATCAAAACAACTTAGAATTCATATACAGCCGCTAACACAAAAGAAGCGAGCGATTTATTCAATTTTTGGCTATCTGAAAAAACGGGTTGCGAGGCAACATCTACTCTAAATTCTGGGATTAGA
>JALZUU010000621.1 GCA_023300665.1 Saprospiraceae bacterium
CTTCGGGTTCACTAATTAGCATTAGCTCATATAGCTACGGCTATGCAAAGAAAAATGAGCATCGCCCACATTATCAAGTCTGCCTGCAGGCAGGCACTTATCCTCACCTTTTGTGGACATTCTCAAACAGCTTCACAGTAAAAAAGTTTTCATTTGGTTCCTTTGGGTGAAAAATTCACTTTCAAGGATTAGTTTCAACTCTAAACTTAGGACTTATCTTTCAAACACTCAAAAATGCTGGCATTTTTCCAAAAAAACTACTACTTGAGGGGGGTAGATCAAAGCAAAATATCCTCAACTTTACAAAAAAATACTCTTATAATCTCATGAAGTTTTGAAGTTCAAATTCACGAGATAATTGTAATTATATTACTTTGTGGATTTGAGTTCAATTCATTACCTTAGTCCGTACAAAAATTAATTTTCTCATGTCTTATAATATCATTATTGCGGATGATCATGAAGTGATTATTAATGGGTTGATTAAAATGTTAGAAAATGATTCCCTTCCTTTTAAATTTCAGACTGCTAATACACTTTCTCAATTAAATCTAAAATTAAATACCTCAACTGATTTACTATTATTGGATGTTAATATTGGAGAAGTTAACTCGATTAATTCTATCTCTGATTTACGCGCTAGATATCCAAAACTCAAAATCATTATCTTCACCTCCTACGATTCTCCAGCATTAAGAAGAGAAGCTGCCGAAGCTGGAACACATGCTTTTTTAACAAAAGACGCAAGCAGAGAAACGCTACTAGACACGATTGTAAAAGTTTTAGACAAAGGGATTAATAGTACCTTACCTAAGTTTAATCATTCAATCAATGAACCTGACATTCAAGATCGCTTTTTAACAGAAGGTATACTTTCAGGACGACAACTAGAAATTCTCAAATTAGTAGCACACGGAAAAACCAGTCAGCAAATTGCAGAAGCTTTATTCATCAGTAAGCATACCGTCCAATGGCATAGAAAAAATATTTTAACGAAATTAAATCTAAACTCTGCGGGAGAAATGATTCGTTATGCCTATGAAAAAGGGTTGGTTTAAACTTTAAAAACTTACTCGATGTTCCATACCTTTTGAAAGACGAATGATATCAAAAGATCCACCTAATACTGCTACTCTGGAACGAATATTATTTAGACCGATACCCTTTCCATTTGTTTTTTCTAAATCAAAACCTTTTCCTGAATCGGTAAACTGAAGATATATTTTGTCATTTTTTAACCCGAGTGAAATACGAATTTCTTTTGCCTCGCTATGCTTGATGGCATTATTCAGCAATTCTTGAATAATATAATAAAGATGTTTTTCTTGTTCTTGATTTAAAAAAAGCGAAGAGGCATAATCAAAATTTAAATCAATATTTTCATCATTTAATTCAATCTGAAAAATAAGATCATTAATTGCTTTTTGTAAACCAAAATTATTGAGTATGTTTGGATTTAGTGCATGTGAAATATTCCGTAGATCCTCTTCTACTACCTCAAAATCTTTGATAAGATGCTCCAGAACTTGATGGTCAATAATGGTTGATTTTATTTTAGCTTTTAATTGAGCGATTCGAATACTCAATCCATCGTGTATATCTTGAGAAAGACGTTGACGCTCTTTTTCTTGCCCAACCAATATATTTTGATAGGCGCGTATTTGTTCTTCGGATAATTGAGTTTGTAATTTTTGATTATCGATCTCGATTTGATGAGTTTTATCTCTATGCGCAGCCACATGGTTCACAAAAAAATAGCACATAAAAGCCAGGGCAAAATTATAAGCGATAACATGTATCCACTCGTAAACCAATAAGATCCGGTCTCCATTTGCATCATTAGAAACAAAGGAGTAAACACTTAAACATTCTAATAAAGTTATAAGAACAACATAGGCTAAAATGACTTTATTTTTCTTTAACACCACAAAAATAAACACTACTCCCAAAGCAAAAACCTTAAAAGCAGAATAATATCGATGTCCAAATCCCCAGTCCATGATGGTAAATAAAGAGAGAATTGCCAGAATAAAAGCATGAAAAGAGATTTTTTCATAACCAGAAATACTTAAGGAGAGCCCTAAAGTATTGATGATCAAAAAGCTTATAGTCACTATATAGTCTAGCCCATGAGGAAAAAAATACTCAAAAACTAGGGTCAGTAGACAAGCAATAATTCCTAATGTCATCATCCTTTGAAGTAAGACCTTAATTGCTTGCTCTTCCCATTTGGTTAAGTTTTTTGCTATCATTTGTTTTGGCGTCCTTTGCGGAGTTTTATGGTTTTCATCTAGAAAAAAAAAACAATTTACTGATTTTGTACAGAGTTTTTTTTGTTTTTTAAAAGAAATTTTAAATTACTGGACATTTCTTGCATTTTCTACCTCCAAGTGCGTCGAAGAGTAACGCCAATCCCGCAATTGTCCAAAATTACTCCCTAAATCCTATTTCAAACGAAAACGCAAATTCAAATGCTCGTCTATCGTATAGCCTTTTATCGATCATCAATTTCTTTTTTGATTTTCATTTCTAAAAGTAGATGTTCTACCTAGCAGTGAAAATTTGAATTTAAAAAAATCAAGACTTATCAAGCTTTCCAGTATTTAATACCTTCCCGCCTTCCCAATTATTATTTACCTTTGCCTTTTCAATAAAAAATTATCAATCATACCATGAATAATATCCTACCGAATCACCGTTTGATCCTAGCGTCTAAATCTCCGCGTCGAAAAGAGTTACTAGAGCGATCTAATATTCCCTTTACGATTCGGACGATGGAGGTAGAGGAAGTTTATCCTGACATTCTACCTAAGGCTGAAGTCGCAGAATATTTAGCCGTTCTAAAAGCGGAAGCAGCCCTTCCCAAAATAGGAGAGGATGAAATTATCTTAGGGGCAGATAGTATCGTGATTCTAAACAACACCATTTACGGAAAACCAAAAGATGCTGAAGATGCGCACCATATTTTACGACAACTTTCTGGAAAAGTACACGAAGTAATTACTGGCGTTTGCTTGATTTCAAAAACCAAAAAGGTCAGTTTTAGTGCCGTTTCAAAAGTCTGGATGGAAGAACTATCGGAGGCGGAAATTGCTTATTATGTGGAGACCTTTAAACCTTTTGACAAAGCAGGTGCTTATGCGATTCAAGAGTGGATTGGGCTTTGTAAAATTAGTAAAATTGAAGGGACGTATAGTAATATTATGGGGCTTCCGACGGAGATGGTTTATCGGGCGTTGAGGGAGTTTTAATAAAAAAAGAGCACCCCTTGTTGAAGTACTCTTAATGAAGTTGTTTAAGATTTAATTTTTCAAAACAACCAAAGATTTGGTCAATAATTTTCCTCCTCCAACTGGAATTTTGACAAAATATACTCCACTTTCTAAGAAGATCTATTTTCGATTTAGAGCATTATCTTCTTCTCCTTTTAGGTTTTATTGTCTTCCGAACAACGATAAGCAACAAAGCCACGATCGTCAAATAAAATCCTCTCTCATCATACGCTACTTGAATAATGATTCCTGCAATAGCCATAATTACAGCGACTAGTCCTATGATGCCATATTTACTCATTTTTTTTAGGCTAATTTAATAATTTTAAATGAGTTTGAGATCGGTTTTTGGAAATTTTACTAGCTATAGATAAAAATAGTGGGAGCGCTTGATTTTTGGACAAAAGGAAAGCTTGCGGTTACGTATCTACACACGAACAGCCTATCAACCTCTGAAAGTTTGATGTAAACGAGCGAGGAAAGTTCTGCTATCACAACTGTGTGCGAAAATTGATTCCTGTCTAATATTTAGATTTATAAGTCACCCTCCAATCTCCCCGAGTCTCTTCAATAATTATTTCATCATGATACATGCCAATGTCCTCCCTTAAATTGTTAATCTGTTTGATTTCTTCTTCACTTAATTTGGGATCAGATCTTAGATCTGGCCATGCATAATAATTTTGAGGGAGGTTGTTTGAATTTAAATGCCGATCTAAAATGAGTGCATAGGTATATGGATTAATCTGACCTTTTGCTAAGGCTTTATCAAAGATTGGCTGAAGCAAACTGTTGTTGGTATCTGTATCAAAATGCAAAAGGAGAATGAAAATAGAACGATATCTTTCATAGCCAATTTTACTTTCATCTAAGAATCCATGTGCTTCAAACATAGACAACAAGATTTGCTGATTTAAGGAATCTGTCCTACTCCACTCTTCTTGAGCCTTTTTGCCTTTCAAAAATTTTGAAGAATTCCTCACTGATTTATTGTCTATATTCTTCCAGTAATAATTAATAAGTCTTTGTTGTTTTTTCCTGACTCCTTGATCTGCTGCGTATAAGCTATCCAGTTTTGGACCTAAATGAGCATATTCAGCGGGTGTCTTTTTTTGTCGCTCAATTAAGGATTCATATTTTTTCTGTAGCGGTTTGTTTTCTGCTTTTTTAGCGGCTTTAAGAAACTTCTTCAAATAGGATGTTTGCACAAAATTCACCTTTTGGGAGGCAGCCTCATATCGCAAAAGTGCTTCAGAATAATTCCCTTGATTGGCTAAACGATCAGCTTGGTATACTTCGTAGTAAAAGATTTTATAATCTTGGGAATTTTGCGATACTATATTTTGTGCATTTAGCGATACTAAACCTGAAAAAAAAGCAACTATAAATGGTAAAGCAAAAAACATACGTATTTTCGTAGAAAAAAATATTTTCATACTGAGGGGGTTTTATCGTTTTGAAAAAATAAAATTAATTGCGATTCCGTGAAATTAAATTCAGATAATAAAGTTAGGTTATTGTTTGAACGAAATTTCGGATGAGGCTATTGTCTTATATATAACCTGCTTATGGTATTATTAAAATTTAAAATTGAGAAAAAAAATTAGTATTTATAAAATCTGTAGGGATTTTACTCTGTTGGAAGGGACTTGCCTAAGTTTTTATTTATACACACGGACAGCCTGTCAAGCTGAAAGATTGATGTAAACGAGCAAGGGAGATGGTGATGACACACCGAGTCAGGCTGTTTTTCCTTTACGAGTTGTTGTAATGTATTCCTATCCATTTTTTTATTGAAAATCAAATGGTTATATCCTTATTTTTAATTAACTTTATTAAAAATAATATTTACTTTGTAACCAAAGATATCGTTAGATTTTGAACAATCAAAAAACAATTCTTTCGTAAAAAAACAAACATGAGATTCCAGTTACTTTTTTTGATGTTATTTTTAACAAAAATTCTTACTGCTCAAACCTTTATAGAGCTTCGTTCTACTCCACCCTTCGAAGAAATTTCAGAAAGTTCTATTGCTTTTTCGGATATCAACGGTGACGGAACCAACGATCTTCTTATTACTGGAATAAATAATCATTCTTTTACGGTTACAAGACTATATACCAACGACGGAATGGGTAATTTTACAGAAGTAATTGGAACTCCTTTCGAACGCGTGGCAGAAAGTTCCATTGCATTTTCGGATATCAATGGTGATGGACACGAGGATGTTCTCATTACCGGTCGAAGTCTTTCTTTTCAGAAAATTTCTAGACTATATACTAATGATGGATTAGGAAATTTTACAGAAATAAATAGCCCTTCTCTCGAAGGTGTGTCAGATGGTTCAATTGCCTTTTCAGATATCAACGGCGACGGAACTAATGATCTCCTCATTACCGGAGAAGATAATGACAATGATCGAGTTTCAATACTATACACCAATGATGGAAACGGTAATTTTACTGAAGTAATTAACACACCATTCGACGGCTTAGCAGCAAGTTCCGTTGCATTTTCAGATGTAAATGGAGACGGAGACAATGACCTCTTCCTTACTGGACGAAAGAGTACCGGCGAATCAGTTTCAAAACTTTATACCAACGATGGGTTAGGTAATTTTACAGAAATAATCGATACGCCATTTGAAAATGTTAGATTCAGTTCCATCGCTTTTTCAGATGTCAATGGAGACAATAGGGAGGATCTTCTCATTACAGGAATCAGTGGAGTCAACGATCCTATTTCGAAACTTTATACCAATGACGGAAACGGAAATTTTACTGAAATAATGAACACCCCATTTGAGGGCGTCAAATCTAGTTCCGTTGCCTTTTCAGATATTGACGAGGATGGAGATAATGATGTTCTCATAACAGGGAAAAATCCTTTTGATCAACCTACTTCGAAATTATACACCAATGACGGAACGGGTAATTTCATCGAGGTGATAGATACGCCTTTTGAAGGTACAACAGAAAGTTCTATCGCTTTTTCGGATGTCAATGGCAACGGTCATGACGACCTTCTCATTACCGGCCTGACTGCTACAAATAAGCCAATTTCACAACTATATATCAATGACGGAATGGGGATTTTTATCGAAGCAATGGGGATACCTTTTGATCGAATTTCAGCAAGTTCTATCGCTTTTTCAGATGTCAATGGAAATGAAAATAATGATGTCCTCATTACTGGACTGACCGCTTTTGACAGGCCAATTTCAAAACTATATACCAATGACGGAAATAGCAATTTTACAGAAATAATTGGTACGCCTTTCGACGAGGTTTGGGGAAGTTCTATTGCGTTTTCAGATGTCAACGGTGATGGAAGTAACGATCTACTGATTACTGGACAAAACCAGTCATTTCAGCGAATCTCGAAACTATATACGAATGATGGAAACGGTAATTTTACAGAAATGATCGGTACGCCTTTTGAAGGAGTTAGATCTGGTTCCGTGTCTTTTTCAGATGTCAATGGCGACGAGACCAATGATGTTTTAATTATAGGAGGAAATAGTTCCAGTGAGGGAATTGCGAAACTATATACCAACGACGGAAACGGTAATTTTACCGAAGTAATTGGAACTCCTTTCGACGGCGTTTCAATTGGTTCCAACGCATTTTCAGATGTTAATGGCAATGGACACAATGATGTCTTCATTACTGGGCAAAATAATTCCGGCGTAAGAATTGCGAAACTCTATACGAATGACGGAAACGGTAATTTTACAGAAATGATCGATACGCCTTTCGAAGGTGTCTGGGTAGGTTCCATTGCGTTTTCGGATGTCAACGGTGATGAAACCAATGATGTTCTCATTAGTGGACAAAATAATTCCGGTGCAAGAATTGCGAAACTCTATACGAACGACGGAAACGGTAATTTCACCGAAATGGACGAAACTCCTTTTGAGGGCAATTATGGAGGGTCTATTGCATTTTCAGATGTTAATGGCAATGGACACAACGATGTCCTCATTTCTGGACAAAATAGTCTGGATGAACAAATTTCAAAGTTATATATCAACGACGGACTAGGCAACTTTACAGAATTTATGGGGACTCCATTCGATGGTGTTTGGGGAGGTTCTATTGCATTTTCGGATATTAATAACAATGGAACCCAAGATATTCTAATTACAGGGTTAAATAATAATAACAAAATCTCGAAATTATATATCAATGACGGGATTGTTTCAACAGATAATTTAGAAATTGAACTTAGTCTTGATTTTAATTTATCTCCCAATCCAACTGCACCTTCTATTGTTAACATCCATTATATTGGAACAACCACAGGTATAGCGACCCTCAATCTGTATAGTATAAATGGCGTTCTACTTAAACAACAAACTGAATTTGCCATAGAAGGACAAAACATTTTTCCTATTGATATCATTACCTTGAATAAAGGGAATTATTTTATGGAATTAAAGATTGGTAAAAAAAGAGGAATAGCAAAATTTATGGTTCAATAGAAAAAAATGGAATTTTCGTATCTACATCAATCTTGTTTTAAGATGAGTTTTAATTTTTTTGGGTGGAAGATCTAGTCGAATTTTGACCGATTTCGATTCTATGAGTGATTGGAGATCAAGGCAGGTCAGATAATATAATAGTAGGTCAAGTAACAGAAAATACGATCAACTTTGAATTTCAAGATATTCTTCAAGGCACAGTTTATGGTTCAGCGAGTTTGGAGGATAGAATTCTTAGTATTGAACTATATCCTTTTAATCCCATTACATCGCTTACAGAAGAAGCTAGAGGAACTTTTACTAAACATTAAAAGAAGTGAAGCATGAACAGCAGAATGGCTAAAAGCTGAGCGTTAGATTACAACTACCTTATCTGCAGGCAAGCCTCCTGCTGTAAATACGAAAAGCATGAGCCGTTGATTTGCGGTCAAAAGGGAAGCTTGTCTAAGGTTTCGTATCTACACGTGACGTGTACACGAGCGGCAAGACTTTTTCGTAAATTGAAAAATTCGTGGTGGTTCAGCGGTATAGTACTATCACAACAGGGTATTTTTGATCTTTTATTTTAAAGAATTTCATTATAAAAATATATATCTAATCCTGGCTCCATAATGAGCACTATTACTACCGAGATTTTCATTGCTAGAAGAAATAATGATTTCATAGCTGAATTTATTGAATTTTATTCCAATTCCAGTCTCTACCGAATTGAAATTCTCATCAATAATATAATTCGGAGGTCTTTCATCCAACACTGTTCGAAATGAATTTTCCATATCGGGGTGCTCAAATTCTGTAGTTATATATTGAGAATCAAATGAGGCACTAAGTAGCAAATTTCTTCCGTAAGCAGCGTGCAAGGTTAAATCGAACTTTGAAAATTTAAATACTTCAAAACTTAATCCCCAGGTAAGTGAAAGGGCGTTGCTCTTAAAATC
>JALZUU010000622.1 GCA_023300665.1 Saprospiraceae bacterium
GTAATTGTCAGTTGATCAGTATCTGTACAACCGTTGGCATTTGTTACCGTTAGAGAATAAGTGGTAGTAACTAATGGAGTTGCAATTGGGTTTGAGATATTAGTTGCACTCAATCCAGTAGCAGGAGACCAAACATAACTGGTACCTCCAGAAGCATTTAAGTTTGAACTTGCACCGATACAAATGTTATCATTATTGCCTGCATTTGCGGATGGTAAATTATTTACAATCACGTTTACAGTTGAAGTATTTGTACAACCATTAATATTGGTCGCAGTAACGGTATAGACTCCATTTGCTAAAGTGGAAGCACCGTTAATAGTAGGATTTTGTAGTGTGGAACTAAAACTGTTTGGGCCTGACCAAGACCAGCTAGTTGCCTCACCTCCATTCTCATTTAAATTTAAACTTGCTCCGTTACAAATTGGCCCATTATCTAAAGCCTTTGCACTGACTAAACAATCTGGGTCATCACAATCGGTTAGACCATCTCCATCATTATCAATACCATCATCACAAATTTCAGGAATTAGAATAGTACCTCTGCAAGAAGCTCCATCGTTATAGATTACTGAAGGAGCATTTCCAACGGGGATCATATCACCTGTACCCGTTCCGTTGAGTCCAAAGTCTACATTGAATAAGGTTCCTGTATTATTTCTATAGACGTATACGTTTCCTAAATTATCAGTATAGGCAGCTCCGTAAGAAGCAGGAGTTGCACTGGTCCCAATGATTGATACTGTCCAATTGGAAGGATCAATCATATATTTAACACCATCATCTCCTATTCCATAAACTTTATCATCTACGGCATTGTATGTAATATCACTTGGTTGAATTGCTTGGTCAAGATTATGTGTAGCGACCAGTTCGGGAGGAAATGAAGTAACATCAATCTGATAAATCTCTGTATGGGGAAAGGTTAATCTAATATACAAATAACCATCTGGAAAAACATCTCCAGCGTCATAAATTTCATTAAAATTGGGTGGTATTGGTAGACCTAAGATCGCTCCCAAATTATAGCCTACTCCATCAGAATTTACTCTAATCAATTCATTCGTTCCCAATTCTATCCCATAAATAAAATTATCTTGATTTCGATACCCAATAGCATTCACATTGTACCCGACATTCCCTAGAACATCCAATGTAAACGGAATTGTGGCTGTACTCACTGATGAAAATGTTGAAGCTTGACTGACCCCGTTCGAATAAGCCATGTAAATTTCAGAATCACAAGTAAATGGATTAGAACAAGAGCAGTCCAGATCTGCACAATCAATCAATCCATCGTCATCATCATCGAAACCATTATTACAAATTTCTGGGCAAGAGCTATCTTGTAAAATCAAAGAAGAAAAATTACTCCCGCAAGAATTTCCATCAAAAATTTGAATAGCATCATATACACCAGTGCTTAAACCCGTTAATACGATCTCATTATTTGCATTTAAAGATTGGGAGAAAATAGTATCTGGAACTCCATTGTAATTAAAAACAATATCATATGGTCCCCCATTTCCCGAAAAACATTCTGGAACTATAACACTGATGATAATATCTTCACAAACATTAGATCCAATATTAGTTGTTATATTGGGTATACAAGAAGTTGGACCTAAACCGTAAACTACATTATTAAGTGCTCCGGTAACATTTCCGCCAGGGCTAAGCAAATTAGCTTTAAAATTAGAAGCCAATCCCGCTAAATTTGGAGAATCTATGACATGGATTGAATTAAAACCTTGGTTATCCCCTAAACCAGTAGATACATAAATACGACCATCTGGCCCATTCGCCAGACCTCCGAATGCAGAGCCAGAAGCTATTAAGATTCCGCTATTTTCAATATCAGTAGCATCTCCGGCACTTAAGTCATATTGTACAATTTTGTCACCACCACTACGTCTTCTATACGTTGTATACAGCTTCGTACCATCTGGAGAAAATGCGACGTCATAATTTACAAGAGGATCAATAGGCGGCGTTTTACTAAATGGGTTTAAATATAAAACGTTAAAAAAATGGCCATTGCTAACATCAAAATTTGCGACCATCATTTCATTAGACTCAAATGGATAAAACCCTAAAGTTGCTGCAAATCTATATCCATCTAGAGAGAAAGATGAGCTATAACGATGATCAGTATCCTTATGAATATTAGGAGTTACGACAGGTGCTTCAAAACCAGCGCTTGTCCATCGAATAGCTTCCATATCTAATTCATTTCTGTAAACAATCCAAGAAGTATCGCAAGAAACCTGAACAGCAGAAATACTTTCCGACATTGGATAGGTTGTTAGTTGTGTCGGATTATTTATTGTACCCGCTGGAACATTTACAATAACATAGTAAAGTTCTGGAGTGGCTCCGCCATGGTCATCTGTGAAGAATATATACAATTCCTCGTTGGGATTACATTGACCTGGAGCAGGAATGATTATAGGAGTTCCAGCAGCACTTGACAAGTTAGAGGACAAGATATTAAAGCGATTTTGTGCATCTGAAGTTGAGAATTCATTCCCATCTTTATCCCATGCTTTTCTACCATCTGAATAAATAATTACCTCACCTGATCTAGGATCACAGAATGTTGCTCCCCCCTCTCGTTTAGGCATAAATGATGGTGTTCCTAAATCGGCAAAAGTTGAAGGGTATCCAGCCAGAGGACCTGATGTTTGTAATTGATTAAAATCTAATCCACCACCACTTCCAGTATGCCATACGTTATAGGTAAGCGTGTTTAATTGATCTTCTGAGCCACATACTTCGACCACAGGACAATCGCAATCGAAATCCATGCAATCAGTTAAACCATCCCCATCGTTATCTACTCCATCGTTACAAACTTCAGGGCAAAAGAAGATGTTAACATTAGCCGAAGTAGCAGTGGAGAATACAATTGGATTACTAATATTGGCACAACCTGAATTGTTGGAGGTCGTATAGGTCTGAAGAGTATAGGTGCCAGGATTATTGGTCAACAAAGTAGTTTCGTTGGGTCCAGATGATACAACCAGGCCATCTTTTAACCATTCGTAATAATTCCAACCACTTGATATAGTATTACTTGAGGCAGATAGTGTCACTAATTCTCCCGCACAAAGGGAAGTCTGATCTGCCTCAATGGCAATATCACTTCCGCATAATGCCAAGTAAATTCCATCTATTCCTAGATCATTTCCTTGTGTACCTGTATTGATATTTACAATTCTTAATTCCGCCGTGTTATTGGTTCCTGAATTCCAAATACCGTTGACCTGAAACCAAACCATTGAATCTGCTATTGATTGTTGTGGGATTTCAAAAGAAGCATTTGGTAGTAATACACCGTTGATGTAAAACGAAAAATTAGGTAGTGGTTCAACGGCAGATTCTATGTAAAATAAATTTTTGGCCCATACACTGAAGACGTAATCAGAATTTGGACAAACGTTAACGGTCTGCTGCCAAATATCATCATTGGCTCCAGTAGAAGCACTGGGGTCTAAGGCCAAAAAATTTCCATCTAACTCATTTCTATCTACGGCTCTCCAGATATTCCAATTATTTCTAAGCGTATGATCGGGGACGACCGTGTAGTTTCCATAATTTCCGGAAGTGTTGAAAACGGGAAATGTTACATAATTATAGTCAGAATTAAATCCTGTATTACCCTCATCAAATTCTCCATTAGCTACCAAATTTGGCCCTAATACAGTACAGATAGTATCTCTGTTGCAACTGGTAAGACACTCAAAATCGGCACAATCGACGAACCCATCTCCATCATCGTCTATCCCATTATTACAGATTTCAGGGGCAAATCCATTATTTTTTTGAAAAGACGCAGGACTATTAATAGTTATGCTTGTATCTTTGAAATAACCAGAAGTAGTTAAATCAAGTTGAAGTACTAGATTATTTTCTGATGGTATATTATATGTAAAAACCTCACCAGTTGCGTTAGTACTCACTGGAGAGGCTTTTTTGATGAAAGGCGTTGTCATCAAGGAAGAACTGAGTATATCAAAATAGTCAAGGTGCTCCTTATAGTTGAAATAATTTTTTTGAAGGTAAAAAGGTAGGTAATACGACGAATTAAGTAATCGGATTTTTTCTCCTACCGGTATTTCGTTTTTAAAAGTGGTTTCAGATATTTGACCATTCTTATCTAATAGTAGATTAGTTCCTGAACCTTTTAGATTATGAAATCTTAGATCAAGACTCTTATTTGGTCCGAAAAAGAATAGAAGGGAACAAGCAAAGGTTAAAATGTGAAGGATTGATTTCATGCCTCTTTTAAGGTGTAAATTTTTTGTAAATCTTTTTTAGGTAAACGAATAATTCATACATACATAGTCGCTCAATAACATTGAGGCACTATTTTTCGCCATATTTTTTTAAATGGAATTTTAGACCTTGATGCTAATTTCGCTTGTTGCATAGGCCTACCTTTTTGTAGGTATTTAAGAGTATGTGAGGGTGGCAGATAAAAATCTTATATATCTTACTTTCTATGTGCAAAATACATACCAAATATTGACATATTTTATGATTTTATATGTGTATTGAAAATTTAATGGTGAATAGACCATAAATTAGGTGTAAAAAAAGGCATTATTAACCCATAAATTGGCTGTATATACGTACATTATTGAGTGTGAAAAATAGAAAATATAGAAAAATTTTTCAGTAAAGAGAGGCTGTTATTTAAAGAGGTTAGTGCTGAACCTTCTTCGCACTAATATGAGCAACCAAATGGGTAGTAATGATGAGTTAATGCTTTTTTTTAACCCCAAATGACAAGGTGGATAAAGACCTTGTCAAATAGTCTTTGTAAAGACATTACTAAAAGATCTTTGTTCTTAATGGATAAATCCTAACTAAATAAAGTGAACTATTTGCTCTAATAGTCGTTGAAAAATTGATTGATGTTACAACATGAATTGTGTTTTTCATCTCTTAAATAGAAGATTTCAATCATTTAACAACTAAACGAGCGAACTGTAATTAGTTAGATCGTTTGCCAAAATTTCACAATTAAAAATTAATACTTATGTCAAAGTTTCAAGTTCCAACAAAAAACGAAGTATCTGCTGACAACCAAGCGATTTTTGATAAGCTACAAGCTGGCTTAGGATTCGTTCCAAATCTTTATGCTTATTACGCTAAGAATGATACTGCTTTAGGTGATTATTTAGCACTACAAAACCGTAAGTCTACTCTTAAGGGAAAAGAAAGAGAGATCATTAATTTAGTTGTAAGTCAGTATAATGGCTGCCACTATTGCCAATCTGCACACACTGTTTTAGGTGGTATGAATGGATTTACACCTGAGCAAATTCTAGAAATTAGAGGTGGTACTGCTAGCTTTGATGCTAAATTAGATGCATTAGCACGTTTTACTTTATCAGCTGCTGCTAATAAAGGAAATGCTTCTGCTGCAACAAAAGATGCATTTTTTGCTGCTGGATACACAGAAGCAAATATGATCGATGTAGTTATCGTGATCGGTGATAAAACCATCAGTAACTATATCCACAACTTGACTGGATTCGCAATTGATTTTCCACTTGCTCCAGCATTAGAAACTACGAATGCTTAAGATTTGGTTGAATACTTAGTATTTAATTAAAATAGAATAATATTTGAATAAATGTCTCTGAAGATAATTAAATCTTTGGAGGCATTTTTTTTTATTTAAATTTTTGTTTCTTTGAATCCGCTCTAAGCTATTTTAAATTTATCAACCTTTTTTATGCTCAATCTCGTTCTCATTTCCGATACCCACGGATTACACGATCAACTCGATCTTCCTTCAGGAGATATGATCTTACATGCCGGAGATGTCTCCAGTCATGGGACAGAAAAAGAGGTTAAAGATTTTTTAGAATGGTTCGAAGGGTTAGATTATCAACATAAAATATTTATAGCGGGCAACCACGATTTCTTTTTTGAAAATAGTGCTAAAGAAAAAATTACCTCTATCATTCCTCCGTCGATCACTTATCTAAATGATTCAGGCATCACCATCGAAGGTGTCAAAATTTGGGGCTCACCGATCTCTCCTTGGTTTTTTGATTGGGCATTTAATCGTCAACGAGGAACTGAAATAAAAAAACATTGGGACCTAATTCCCGAAGACACAGACATCCTAATGACCCATGGACCCGTTCACGGAATTTTGGATAAAACGAAAACTGGAGTGGACGCAGGTTGCGAAGAGCTATTGAAAAAAATAGATGGATCAAATATTAAATTACATCTTTCAGGACATATTCACGAAGGGTACGGCGAACGAGTCGTCAATGGCATCCGTTATATCAATGCGAGTGTTTTAGATCTTCAATATCGGCAAGTAAATAACCCAGTGGTATTGCCTTTTACACTCAAAAAATAAAATTTGATTTAGAAACTATTCAGAATCTTAATAAGCTTTATAACTATCAACAAATGCTCGATAAATTGAATGAATAAGTGAGACGATTCAACGATGAGCTTACTCTAAAAAGTGTATTTCTCGCAGAGTTCGCAAAACCTGTCCCGTACTTGCTTCGGGAGGCGCAGAGACTCTTTAACGTGTATATCTTTTAACGCGAATAATTTATATATTTTATTTTTTTAAATAGTATTTTAAATCTCTGTTTTTTTAGTGGACTCAACAATTCAACAA
>JALZUU010000623.1 GCA_023300665.1 Saprospiraceae bacterium
CAACATAACTTAAAAGATATTGATGTTACCTTTCCACTAAATACTTTAACGGTCGTTAGTGGTGTATCTGGTAGTGGTAAAACGACTTTGGTAAAAAGTATTTTATTCCCTGGAATAAAAAAAATATTGGGAGAAGCTTATACGACCGCTCTTGGAAATCACGACGAAATTACGGGTGATTTAACTAAAATAACGAAGATTGAAATGATCAATCAAAATCCGATTGGAAAATCTTCTCGTTCGAATCCGGTTACCTATGTCAAGGCTTATGATGCGATTAGAAATTTAATGGCTACCCAACAATTATCAAAAATTAGAGGTTATAAACCCAAGCATTTTTCCTTTAATGTAGAAGGTGGTCGTTGTGAAACTTGCACTGGAGAAGGCGAGCAAGTAGTAGAGATGCAATTCTTGGCAGATGTTCGTTTACAGTGTGAAGATTGTTATGGAAAACGTTTTAAATCTGAAGTTTTAGAGGTTAATTATAAAGGAAAAAATATTTTTGAAATACTAGATCTCAGTATCGAGGAAGCCATTGATTTTTTTAAGGACAATAAGGAAGTTGTCAAAAAAATTACTCCATTAAATAATGTTGGATTGGGTTATATCAAACTTGGTCAATCTTCCAGTACGCTCTCAGGAGGAGAAGCACAAAGGGTGAAGTTAGCTTCATTTTTAAATAAAGAAAATACTAAAGAAAAAATCTTATTTATTTTTGATGAACCTACTACAGGATTGCATTTTCACGATATTCGAAAATTACTCGATGCATTAAATGCACTCGTCGACAAAGGACATACCGTTCTTGTAGTAGAACATAATATGGAAGTAATTAAAAGTGCTGACTGGCTAATTGACTTAGGTCCAAATGGTGGAAAACTTGGCGGCAATTTAGTCTACCAAGGAACACCAGAAGGGATCGTAAAAATTAAAAAATCTCATACAGGACATTTTTTAAAAGAAAAGCTTGAAGTAAAAAAGTCTAAATAAAAAACTACTAAAACCTCATTAAAAAAACCGCTCTACAGAATTAACGTTAGAGCGGTTTTTCTAAAACAGATTGAAACTTAACCAAACTTTCAAGGCCTGATTCGCAGGAATAATTAATACCCATTTTTTAGTGCCTGATAAGAAGATTTTTGTGGATTCCAAGGGTCTCGGTAAGAAGCCTTCCAGAAAAACTCTTTGATGTAAGCAATCGTACGACAGAATCGTAAAAAGAAAGCTACATAGAAAACCATTAATGGTACATACCACCAAAGCACTCGTTCATCTTCAGATCTCTCTGACCATAGAGAAAGAGAAAGTTGTTGCATAAATCCAGCGACCATATATAAGGCCAGATTCATAGGAATCAAAAACCAGATCCAAGATGAATAATTAATGATCATATCAGCAACGTAGATATACCACTTAATATCTAAGACAAAATTATAAAATATATTTTCTACAAATCCTAGGAATGTTCCCCATCGCCAATTTCTATGAGGTAGAAAAACATCCAGGTGTTTTCTCAATCGAAAACGAACCAATGATCTACTCCAACGCAATCGTTGTTTCCACAGTACTTTAAATTTAGTAGGTACGGCAGTTAAACAAATAGCCTTGGGTTCAAAATGGATTTTATATCCTGATTTTCGTAGCTTAACTGTAATATCTCCATCTAATCCAGGGCCAATATCCCAGACACCTACTTTTTTTAACGCATCCATTCGGAAGGCACCAAATGCGCCAGAAATAATTCGATAAATTCCTAAATAAGAAGTTACAATACGACCGACGGAAATACTTTTTAGATACTCAATAGATTGTAAACGAGCACAAAGACTTACATCGCCGTTACGCACTTTTACGTTTCCTCCTACTCCACCAATTTCAGGATCTAAATAAAATGGAATAATAATATTTTCTACAGCGGTTCGATCAAAAGAGCAATCCGCATCTAAGTGTAAAAGAAATTTTCCACGAGAATATCGCCACGCCAAGTTGGCAGCAGAAGCCTTACCACCTCGCATATCATTACGGATAAAAAGATCAATCAAACCATTCTTTTCCAAGTTACGACCAATGATTGGTGTTTCATCATCTGAGCCATCATCTACAATGATAATTTCGACGTTTTGGTAGGTTTGTTCGTTGAGCGATTTTACCAATTTAAAAATATTCTTTCCCTCGTTTTTTCCCGGAGCGATCAGTGAGATCAGCGGCATTTCATTATAAAGTGCTTGCTTAGCAGCTTCCCATTCTTTTGCTCTTCTTTTTCGTCCAAGCCAATATACAAAGAGCACCCAAAATTCTAAAACTACATAACGAGTAAACTCAAAGAATATAAAATACCAGAAGATGCGGATTATTTTCCCCATCCCTGCATAATTCCAGTATTTATAAAATTCTATAATAAAATCCATATCAATCTATGCTATAATTCCACGGTTTGGTTGTGAATAACTGGCTGTGTATCTACAGTAACCACTACTTGACTATCTTTCACATTACTCTTTACTAATGCTTCTAGATTAAATATAATTAGCTCTTCAAGCTCTTCTAATTTTTCTGGTGTACATTCTAATTTTAAAAAATAAAATTCTCCTGCACTAACGGCAGTAACCATATCATATTCTTTGAGATAACTTTTAAGTTCACGCGCTAACTCATCTCGTAAGATCATCTTTTCTTTCCAGCTAATGCTATTAAGTTTTTCATCTACTACTGCCACTTTTCCAAAGAAGGTCCTACCTGGATTAAATGCCGTTCTTGCTTTTTCTTGTTCTAGGATATTTTTAAAAACATCCAACTCATAAACACCTGTCACCTCTTTTCCTTTACCATCTGACTCATAAGTCTTCTTGGGTAATCCACTTAATACCAACTGTTTTCCTTTGGCAGTTAGAGAGATTCGTTTAATTAGATGTTCTTGTAAATGTCTGATATCACTTACTTTTCCACAGTCTACACAGTTATAGGTAAACATTGGATTCTGAAAGTGTTCGCTACAATTATTACAATTAAAGACATGAGATGGCTTATCGTAATCTACTCCAATATGTCTTAATATTTTTTGACATTTAGGACAAATTATATCATCCGTATATTCTTGCATAAAATCTGTCTCCGGTCCAATATAAGCACACTGAAAATGATGGATAAGATCTTGTACTTTTAGATCGATTCCATTACAATGCAAACAGGTCTCTCGAATATTATGATGCGCACTATAACAAGCATCACAGATGTGTACTTTATCTAACATCTGCTCTTCTCGTAGAAATCCATCTTTAACACCTTTCTTTAAAATATCGAGAATCTTCTTTTGTTCTTCATCTTCTAACTGAAGACTCACAAAAGGATACGTATAACTCAACCGAGCATGTCGATCTACAAACGGTACCAAGTCGTGATTACGGGTATACAAATATTGCATGGTCTTATAGAGTACCCCGAATTCATTAGATGGGAATTTTTGTTGTAAAAATAATTTTTCAATATTATTCTTAATCTCCCGAGTGGTTCGTGCAATTTTTTGATATTGAGTAACATCCGTCAATCCATCACAGCGTTCAATTACTTGAAGCGGCAATCCTTCGTACTGAACACAAAAAATAGGTTTGAGATAAATTTCTGCATCGTAGTGAGTCCGCGTTACATTTAATACTTTTTCAAACAATCTAGTTTCTGAAGAATTGATAATAATCGCATCTACATAGAATATCTTCTCACTATCAAAAGCCTCTTCCTCCTCTACATACATAAAGAGAAAATCCTCATACTCGATGAGTGCTTGTTTATTTATCTTATTGATTGCCAGCATATTATTATATTAAAGACACACTAAGAAATGTTGAAATAAATGTCAACGGTGATTTGCGTATAGCACGGCTATACTTCAATAAAGGGAGGGAAATGGTTGTGTATTAGGTTTTTCAATGATTATGCTGAATAGCATATTGTGTTATCTAAGTCAAAAGTCGTACCGATTGGTTTTTTTCTTGACAATAGTTACGGCCATTTTATAATACCCTATCCAACGGGCTGCTTCGTGCATATCAAGCGGTAGCACATCTACTACGATTCTACGCTCTACTGGCTCGTATCTTTTTTGGAATTCAGCAGGTAATTCATAGGTAGATACGTAGAAATTATTGATCACTCCACGACCAATCGTCCCATCAGGAAACTCAATGTCTACTTCTTCACCAAGTCTTATTTCTTGGTATAAACTCTGATGAAAATAGGCTTTGATTTTTAGGTTTTCCAGCTGGTGGATCACCATCACATCTTTTGCCTTATAACAAACTTCATTGGGACTATTATTGATTTGCCCAATTTCTCCACTGACAGGAGAAGCATAATAATAAATCGAATTACGGTATGCTAAACTTTGATTGACCTTAGTTTTGACCTTTTCTTTGTCTTCTGCTGCTAAAGCTTTTTGCTGTTTTCGTAATAGATAAAGATGATCTTTTAAGATTTTTATTTCTCGCCCATAGGCTTCATGATCTGTTTCAAACCTAATGATATCTGAATCAATGGGGGGCAATTTATAGGCTACATCAACTCCTAAAAGAATTTGTTTTTCTTGTGCTTTTCGCTCCATCTTTTTCCCTACAAGTCTTACTCCAACACCTTTTTGCTCACTCTTCTTTACCGCTATCTGTCTTTTTATATTTAGAATTTCACGATCATACCACTTCGTATTATCACTTCCTGAATTAATATTATTGGTAATGCTCTTCATCTGATTCTCCACATGGGCTTGATCTTCAAATGTATAAACAAACAAGGTGTCTCCATTATTGATTTTATCTCCTTCTACTACACAAATTTCTTCTAGTCGAATATCATCCGTAAAATTCACCGCCATCTTATCTAAAATTACTTGACCATGCACTTTAATAAAGGTCACCTTATTATAAACTCGATAACTGATATACACGAACATCAATGCCAACACGCACAAAAAGGAGAACCGATCCCAGTTGAATTTCTTCTTAACGGGCGGTTCGTCCACAGTCTTTAAGACCGATTGCTGGTACTTGAATCCGGTAAAACTTTTCATATATTTTAGAGTTCGATACTCTACTAATTTTTTTTATT
>JALZUU010000624.1 GCA_023300665.1 Saprospiraceae bacterium
GTATATTATTCCATGAATTCAGGAATTGTCGCTTTTGAGGGAAATGATAGGGTCTTTTTTAGGAATACTTTTAAAAGAAAAACCTTTTAATATTTTACTAAGTAATTTTTAGATTTAAAAATGAGATTCCAAAGCATATATTAGATTATTACGAGCAAAATAAAAGATAAAATCAGACAAATTCTAAAACGATAAAAAAGATCTTTTGGTTAATTTATCAGTATCGTGTAAATATTACACTAATATTTCTTAAAATATCCCATCTTTTCATTATCATTGAGGGTAGATAATAAATATATTATAAATCACCTTCATGGAAAATACCAAGATTAAAGAAACCGCTGTATTAGATACGCTACAAATAAATAAAGAACGTTTTTATAAAATATCCAATAGCGACACGCTTCGTCCTTTCTTTATGAGCATTGTCAGCGATTCTAATCATTGGATGTTTATCTCTAGTAATGGTGGATTAACTGCTGGAAGAAAAAACGCGAATTATGCGCTATTTCCTTATTACACGGATGATAAAGTTACCGAGTTAGCGGAAATCACTGGTAGCAAATCCATCTTTCGAATCCATTCTAACAACCAGATCTCAAACTGGGAACCCTTTTCTGATCGTTTCGCAGGCCGATATCAAATCACTCGAAATTTATACAAGAACAAATTTGGTAATAAACTCATTTTTGAAGAAACCAATCAAGATCTAAACCTAACTTTTCGATATCAATGGAGCTCTAGTAATCGCTATGGTTTTATAAAGACGGCTACGAT
Organism: Saprospiraceae bacterium; assembly: GCA_023300665.1. Lineage (GTDB taxonomy): Bacteria > Bacteroidota > Bacteroidia > Chitinophagales > Saprospiraceae > JALZUU01. Next base: position 778 of record JALZUU010000624.1, read on the forward strand.
ACTTAATCATGGAACGCAAGAGGTAAAAATAACCCTGCTGGATGGTCTCCAAAATGTCTTACCTGCTGGCCTTAAAAGTGATTTACAAAATAATACCAGTAACCTCGTAGATGCTTATAAAAAAAGTGAGTTAGAAAAAGAAGTAGGCTTAGGGATCTATTCGCTGAGTGCTATTATTGTAGACAAAGCAGAACCTAGCGAAGCCTTAAAGGCCAATATCGTGTGGTCTCTAGGATTTGATGATCCAACTTATTTATTGTCTTCTGATCAATTGAATCAATTCAGAAAGGGACATGACCTTCAAGAAGAAATCGACATCCGAGCGGAAAAAGGCGCTTACTTCGTTTCTCAAGATATTCATCTGGCTGTCAATGCAGAAAAAGAATGGATGATCATTGCGGAGGTTAATCAAAATCATGCCGCTATTGCTAGAATATCTGCAGCAATTCAGAAGGAGTCAAAGCTAAAAACCCTTATTAATAAGGACGTAGAAGCTGGGACCAAAAAACTAATCGAATTAGATGCTTCTGCCGATGGTTTACAACTTACTTCTGATCATTTTCGAGATACTAGACATTTTGCCAATACCTTATTCAATATTATGAGGGGCGGAATTTTTGATCATAATTATCAAATTGAAAAAAAGGACTTTGGACTATACCTTCAAAAAGCAAATCGGTTAATTTATCAAGCTTTTAAAAATCAAGTACAAAATCTATCTGAAATCTTTACTCTAAAAGAGTTGTTGGACTTAGCACACCAAGAAGAAGATCCTAACTTTAAACGGTTGTGTTTTGAATATATGCCTTTAAGATTTAGTCGCCGACATGGAGATCCTAGCCGACCTTGGAATAAGTTTTCTATCAATACGCAAAGCGAAATTGATGGATCTAAAATTCTCGATTATCAAGGGAATTGGAGAGATATTTTCCAAAATTGGGAAGCATTGGCACACGCATATCCTGCGTTTGCAGATAGTATGATTCATAAGTTTCTCAATGCTACGACATTTGATGGATATAACCCTTATCGAGTTACCAAAGATGGGTTTGATTGGGAAACCATCGAACCAGATGATCCGTGGTCTTATATCGGATATTGGGGCGATCACCAGATTATTTATTTACTGAAGTTTTTAGAATTTGTTGAAAAACATGAACCCGGAAAACTTAAAAAATATTTTGATCAAGATATTTTTGTTTATGCTCAGGTTCCTTACAAAATCAAAGATTATTCAGACATTCTAAAAAATCCAAAGGATACGATTGATTTTGATCAAGCTTTAGATCATCAAGTACGAAAGCACCGAGACGATCTCGGAGCAGATGGCGCTTTAATCGCTACCTCCGATCAACGTATTTACCAAGTCAATTTTATTGAAAAAATAATGGCAACGCTCTTGGCCAAGCTTTCGAATTTTATTCCAGAAGGCGGTATTTGGATGAATACCCAACGACCGGAATGGAATGACGCCAACAATGCTTTGGTTGGGAATGGGGTTTCTATGGTTACGCTATATTACTTGAGAAGGTTCTTAAATTTCTTTGACGAGCAATTGGAAAATGGAACGCTGAATGATATTTCTATTTCAAATGAATTAGCTAATTTCTATCATCTCACCCAGAAAACCTTAGCCAATCATCAGTCAATTTTATCCAATAAAATTAATGATCAAGACAGGAAATCTGTCATGGATGGTTTAGGAAATGCAGCTAGTGATTATCGAAATCAAATTTATGCTCATGGTTTTAGTGGAACAAAAGAATCAATCAATTTAAAAGAGTTTAAAGCGTTTATTAAACTGTCTATCAGCTATTTAGATCAATCTATTCAAAGAAACAAGAGAACTGATAATTTATATCATGCTTATAATTTGATGACCGTTGAAGGTCAAAAAGAAGTATCCATTAGTTATTTGAGTGAAATGCTAGAAGGTCAAGTAGCGGTGTTAAGTTCTGGTGCCTTATCTTCTAAAGAATCCCTGGCTACTTTGGATGGATTAAAAAATAGTGCCTTATTCAGAGAGGATCAATATAGTTATATTCTTTACCCAAATAAAACCCTCCCTAGATTTATTGCCAAAAACACCATTCCAAAAAAGGCAGTAATTAACTCTGAATTGCTTTCTCAATTGGTAAAGGACGGGCATTTACAAATCATTGAGCAAGACATCAACGGAATCTACCATTTCAATGGTAACTTTAAAAATGCAAATGATTTAAAAGAAGGATTAGAAAAATTAGCTTCCACTTCTTATGCAGCTTTAGCGAAAAAAGAAGAAGCTAAAATCCTCCAAATTTTTGAAGATATCTTTAATCATAAAGCTTTTACCGGAAGATCTGGGACTTTCTTCGGCTACGAAGGATTAGGTTCTATTTATTGGCATATGGTTTCTAAATTATTATTGGCAGTACAAGAGTGTTGTTGGAAAGCCATCGAGGAAGAAGAAAGCCCAGAAATCATCGGAAGGTTACTCGAACATTATTACGAAATCAACGCTGGAATCGGAGTCCACAAATCTCCTACGTTATACGGTGCCTTTCCAACGGATCCTTACTCGCATACGCCTGCTGGAAAAGGCGCACAGCAACCCGGAATGACGGGCCAAGTAAAAGAAGATATTTTAAGTAGATTCGGTGAATTGGGCGTTCGTGTCAAAGAAGGTCAACTTTATTTTATGCCAGCATTGCTACGAAAAGATGAATTTCTAACAACAACCAAAAGCTTTGATTATGTAGACATTGATCTACAACATCATCAGTTATCCTTACCAAAAAAATCTCTTGCTTTTACCTATTGTCAAATACCAATAGTTTATCAACTTGCAGAATCTGATCGAATTGAAATAATAGATAAGAATGATAAGGTAAGTACCAATAAATCTTTATTTTTAGATAAAAATACAAGTCAAAAAGTCTTTGGTAGAACAGGTGAAATTTCAAAAATCATAGTTTATGTAAATGATAGAATTCTAAAATAGAATTAACAATGACTAATTCACTCCTTAAAATAACCGCTATATTTTTCCTCTTCTTTCTAGCAGCAGCTTGTAGTCCTGGCGCACAGAAAAAAGAAAAGGAAACTGCTAAATCAAAACCGGTTTTATTGGCCAAAGACCTTCTTGGTCATCCCCATTATTTAGCCATTTCTTATGGAGGATATCGAAAACCTACCCGGGACGTTCAACCAACCGTGGAGGAACTCAAAGAGGACCTGAAAATTTTATCGGCTATTGGTATTCGTATCTTACGTACCTATAATACCGAACTAGCACATGCCAACAATGTTTTAAAAGCCATTCGAGAATTGAAGAATGAAGATCCAGATTTTGAGATGTATGTCATGTTAGGAGCTTGGATAAATTGCCAAGGAGCTTGGACGGAAAATCCAAACCACGAAGCGGAAGATGAAGCGGGTAATACTGCAGAAATTGAAAGAGCGGTGATTATGGCCATGGAATTTCCTGATATTGTCAAGGTCATTGCCGTCGGTAATGAAGCCATGGTGAAATGGGCCGCTAGTTATTATGTTCAACCCAAGGTGATCCTAAAATGGGTGAGTCATCTTCAAAAATTAAAATCAGAAAATAAGCTTACAAAGGATCTTTGGATTACTAGCTCTGATAATTTTGCTTCTTGGGGTGGGGGAGAACCTCTTTATCACACCGAAGAGTTAACCAAACTAATTAAGGCCATAGACTATGTTTCCATGCATACCTATCCGATGCATGACACTCATTATAATCCAGCATTTTGGGGGCTTACAGAAAAAGAACAATACCTGACTAAGATTGAAAAAATTGACGCAGCCATGAAAAGAGCTGGTGAATATGCGCAACTTCAATATAAAAATACAGCCGAATACATTCACCGTATCGATCCTGACAAACCTGTTCATATTGGTGAAACAGGATGGGCTTCTGAGTCTAATGGTTTTTATGGAAATAAAGGCTCTCTAGCTACCGATGAATACAAGTCTGCCTATTATTATAAGTACATTCGCAATTGGACCAAGAAGGAAAACATCGCTTGTTTTTATTTTGAAGCTTTTGATGAGCCGTGGAAAGATGCCGCAAATCCTGGTGGATCAGAAAATCATTTTGGTTTATTCGATGTCAAAGGAAAAGCCAAATACGCACTTTGGGATTTAAAAGACCTTGGGGTATTCAAAGGATTAAGCAGAGATGGAAAACCCATTTCAAAAACCCGTAACGGAGACAAGAGAAAATTATTAAACGAAATAGAATTACCTCCTATTCAAACTGCTAAAGTAGCAAACTAAACAGAGAAGAAACCAACTTATGAGTAACCAAAAAACAACCAAGACGGTCCCTTTTAGTCAAAAAGTAGCCTTCGGATTCGGAATGCTTGCCAATCAAATGTTCCCCGCTGCATTGGGTATTTTTATGGTAGTCTTGGTTCAGGACTTGGGATTTGATCCGTTCTGGTGGGGAGTTTTGTTCTTCCTTCCAAGGATTTTTGATTCTATTACTGATCCGATTATGGGTTTTATTTCTGATAATACTAGATCAAAATGGGGTAGACGAAGACAATATGTTTTTCTAGGAGCGATTATTTTGGGAATATCTTATTTTTTTATGTGGCAGTTATATCCGGAAAATGGGATAGATTATAATTTCTATTATTTTTTAGGTTGGTCACTGGTTTTTTATTTAGGGATTACCATCTTTAGTGTGCCTTATGTTGCGATGGGATATGAGATGAGTTCAGATTTTCATGAGCGTACCAATATCATGGCAGTTGCTCAATGGATTGGTCAATGGGCTTGGGTGATTGCTCCGTGGTTTTGGGTGATCTTATACGATAAAGCTTGGTTTGCAGATGCGGCGGCTGGTTGTCGAGAACTCTCTATCTGGGTGGGTGCTGCTTGTATGATTTTCGCCATGATTCCTGCTATTTTTATTAAGAGTGAATCTACTGTAGATGAAACAAGTTATGAACCGCTTAGTTTGAGTAATATTGCAGGTAGTCTTTTGGCGATTGTTGACGGATTTAAACATGCCATTACCAATGCACCTTTCCGGAAATTATGTATTGCGACCTTTTTGATCTTTAATTCTTTTAATACGATTGCTGCCTTCTCCTTTTTTATTATCGTCCATTATATGTTTTCGGGAGATGCTGGAGCGGCTGGATTTTGGCCGACTTTACACGGATGTATTGGAGCCCTTTGTACCACCTTTTTGGTCATTCCGATCGTAACCAAAATATCTAAAAAAATAGGTAAAAAACAAACCTTTATTATCTCTCAAGGAATCTCTATTATTGGATATATTCTTTTCTGGTTTTTGTTTGTTCCGGGCACGCCTTATCTGTTTTTATTTGCACTGCCGTTTTTTGCTTTCGGAATAGGTGGTTTATTTACTTTGATGATGTCAATGACGGCGGATGTTTGTGATCTAGATGAACTAAACAGTGGAAAAAGAAGAGAAGGTATCTTCGGTGCCATCTATTGGTGGATGGTAAAATTTGGAACGGCCTTCGCTGGGTTGCTTAGTGGGGTAATCATGACTTATGTTGGATTTTCTCCAGATGCGGCGGTACAACCCGATGGTGCGATGACTGGGATGAGACTCTTCTATACAGGTTTACCCATCATGGGAACTTTACTCGCGATGTGGGTAATGCGCGATTATGATTTGTCAGAAAAGAAAGCGGAAGAAATTCGGGTGCAATTGGAAGCGAAGAAGGCGAAAGATGGTTTTATTAAGGGATAAAACTGAGTAATACCTGTAACAAAATAATTGTAATAAAAATCAAATTATTTTGTTTGTCAATATAATTTTCTTAATTTTAGAAAAGAAAATATATTGACCAATGCTAAAACTAAGACCCTTACAAAATTTACTATTTCTTATCACCTTGATACTAACTCCGCTTAGTTCATTTGGGGTGGTATCTTCAATAAAGGATACCAACGTTGTTTCAGTCCAAAAGAATCCAAACCCATCTATAAAAGATTTTGAAAAAGAACTTGGCCGAAAACTGAAATTCAAAGAAAAAATTATCTATCGAATCTTTAAAAAGAAGATTCAAAAATCGACCAAAAAAGAAAAGACCTTATCTGATATTGCCGTAATTTTCAGCTTAGCCGCAGTAATACCTTATATCGGTATTTTTTCAGGACTAATTGGGATTCTTTTAGGATTAATCAGCTTCGAATTTACACATAAAGCAAAAGATAAAGAAAAACATAAAAAGGGAGCATTGTTCGCGATTCTTGCAGGTATTTTAATTACTGCATTGCAT
>JALZUU010000625.1 GCA_023300665.1 Saprospiraceae bacterium
TCTAATTCTGCCATGGCGCGTTCTCTTTTTGCTTTAGGGACTTTTCTATATCAACCAAAATATCTAGAGCTCTCTCAACAGATGATGAACAATATGGCCGCCACGATTGTCCCAATCGAACAACCTTCTTTCTATTCTAATTGGTGTAATCTATACTTACAGATGACCCATACCCCTTACGAAGTAGCGGTTATCGGAGATGATTTTGCAACCAAACAAAAGACATTAATGGGCCAATTTTTACCAAATGCGTTCTTTTTGGGTGGAAAAACAGAAGGTTCACTGGCCTTATTAGAAGGAAAATTACAAGAAGACCGGACGATGATTTATGTTTGTCAAAATAAAGTTTGTAAATTACCGGTAGAAGATGTGGAAAAAGCAGTGACTTTGATCCAATAACTTCATCTAATAAAGGAAGAAATAATTGGAAACAATTCTCTATCTTAACAGTTATTCTAATAAGGTATATTGATGTACCGACTAAATTAAATGCCATTTAGCCGATGGCAAAAATCAAAATCTATCATTATGAGTTTTATAAATGATTTAAAGAAAATATTTTTTGCAGGTAAATCTGTCAGTAAATCTGCCGCCGACAAAGCCGCCGATGCAGCCGCCGAACAAGGAACTAAGATGGCACAAGGAGCAGATGAACTTTTCGACACTGCTAAAAATAAGGCCAACGACGTTGGAGGTGATCTAATGAATTCAGCGGAAGGTTTATTTGAGAATGCCAAAGAAAAAGCCACAGATATTGGTGGAACTGTTTTTGAAAAAGCAAGTGACTTATTTGATAAAGCTAAAGATACTGCTAACGATACCAGTCGTAAATTTTCGGAAAACGAATCGGTAGATAAAGCAAAAGACTTTACCGAAGATGTAGGTAGAAAAGTACTGGATACTACTGGACCAATGGTTGATAAAGCCAAAGATTTTACAGAAGATGTTGGAGGTAAAGTAATGGAAACTGGAGCTGACTTACTAGATAAAGCTGGACAAGCTAGCACATTAATTGGTGGCAAAGTTTTAGAAAAAGGCAGTGAACTTTTTGATGACGCTAAAAAAATTGCGGAAGAGAAAGGAGCTATTTTCAAAGAAAAGGCAGATGATTTAATTGAAAAAGCAGAAGCAGAAGCAGCCAAAGATAAAATCGAAGATAGTATGAGCGACCTTGACAAAATGGAACGTGACTTAGCGGAACGTGTCAAGAATCGTGACGACAAAAGAGGTATTTTTGAAGATGATACCAGTATGCTCGACGACAAAGATGATTTCTTTGCTCGTGCTGAAAAATATGCAGCTGGAGATTACCACGGAACCGGTAAAGTTAACACACCACCTCCGCCTCCAACACCTGAAGAAGATGGTGTATTAGAATTACTTCCACTTCCTGATACTAAAGAAAGTACGTCATTTACTGGTGACATAAAAGGGTTTGACGATCAAGACGGTGATGGTGATCCAGTTATTGATGATGCAATTATCGTTGAAGGCGATGATGATATCATGTTGTTAGGCGATGGCGACGATGAAGAAGATGAAGATGGTGAGACTAAGGATAGTTAATTATTCAAACCTTTATTTTTTGAATTAATTAATATCATTGATAACGAAGCATTACATAATGGCTCTGCTATCGTAGTTCTACAAGAGTTGTTTTCTTTTTAATAAATTTGCAAAGCCTTTTCCTCTGGAGAAGGCTTTGTTATTCTTAACCGAAAAAAGTTTTAATACATGCGCCCGCTTGCTGAACGAATGCGACCTAAAACGTTAGATACTTATATCGGTCAAAAACATTTGATTGGTCCTAATGCCGTTTTACGACAAGCGATAGATTCGGGACGGATTCCTTCTTTTATTTTATGGGGGCCTCCGGGAGTTGGAAAAACTACTTTGGCTGGTATTGTAGCAAATACGCTAGAACGTCCTTTTTTTACACTTAGTGCGATCAATGCGGGCGTAAAAGACATTCGTGAAGTGATTGAAAAGGCACGAAAATCTACTTTTTTTGATCGACCAAATCCAGTTCTTTTTATTGATGAGATTCATCGTTTTAGTAAGTCACAACAAGACTCTTTATTAGGAGCGGTAGAAAAAGGAATCGTTACGCTGATTGGAGCGACCACTGAAAACCCTTCTTTTGAAGTCATTCCTGCCCTACTCTCTCGCGCTCAAATTTATGTCCTAAATCATTTAGAAAAAGAAGAACTGATCCAATTAGTCGACGAAGCAATTGCGCAAGATGAATATTTAAAAACACAAAATATTCGTATTGAAGAGTACGATGCTTTATTACAATACTCTGGTGGTGATGCTCGCAAATTGTATAACACTCTTGAGTTGGTTGCCAATTTTTCGGAAGGCACAGAAATGGTGATCACCAATGAATTGGTCAAAAATCTTGTTCAAAAAAATATTGTCGTCTACGACAAAGGTGGAGAACATCATTACGACGTAGCTTCTGCCCTTATCAAATCTATTCGCGGTAGCGATCCTAATGCTGCGGTTTATTATTTAGCTAGAATGTTGGAAGGTGGAGAGGATATTAAATTTATTGCACGCCGATTGGTCATCTCCGCTTCTGAAGATATCGGCATGGCCAATCCAAATGCTTTATTGATGGCGACCACTTGTTTTCAAGCCTGCCAAGTAATTGGAATGCCTGAAGCTCGAATTATTTTATCACAAGCGGTTATTTATCTTGCCACTTCTGCCAAAAGCAATGCTTCTTATCTAGCGATTAATGAGGCGATGGCACTCGTCCGAGAAACGGGTGCGCTCTCCATTCCACTGCATTTACGAAATGCTCCAACCAAACTGATGAAGAATCTTAATTATGGTAAAGATTATCAGTATGCACATAATCATCAAGGTAATTTTGTCATTCAAGAATTTCTACCTGATGAAGTAAAAGGAACTAAATTTTATGATCCAGGAAATAATCCTTCTGAAGGAAAGGT
>JALZUU010000626.1 GCA_023300665.1 Saprospiraceae bacterium
TCTTAAAAAAATAGAAGAAAGCGGTGTTTGACCATAAATTAAATCTAATAATTTATTAGGTAGTGGTGCAATGCTACCTCCTTCAATGGATTCGGATTGAACCACAGAAAGTAAGTTTACTTCGCCAAGCTCCCAAAAACTAGCTATATCATTGTAAATCAATAGATTAACGACCGTAATAAAGATCGCAAGAATAATTATAAAACGACTACGAGATTGTTTTTTTTCCACAGCGCAAAGGTAATTATTTTTGTCTAAGAACCTCACTTAAAACCACCAAATGAATGCGTATTTTTACAGTAGTTTTAATAAACTATTCGATTTAAGAACTCTTGCTTTTGCGCTTTGCCAACTCGCGGAGTTCTCAAAATGAAGCGAAAATTTTACTATCTAAGTTAAAAATAATAGCATTGACTATAAAATCTAAAAATCGCCAAAAAGAGATCTTAGCTAAGTCAGCTCGCTTATTCAGAAAAAAAGGATACGCTGCTACTTCTATTCGAGATATTGCGGATGAAGTCGGAATGAAGTCGGCTAGTCTTTATAATCATATCAAAAGCAAACAAGAAATTCTCCAATCGCTTTTATTACCCATCGCAAAAATTTATGTTACCAGCATTGATCAAATAATTGAAAATGACCTACCTGCCATCAAAAAACTGGAACAAATTATTCGAGATCAAATTACTATTACGATAGAAAATCCAGATGCGGTTTCGCTCGTTCCAGATCAATGGGTGTTTTTAGAAAACAATGAGAAAAAGAACAATCACGGATACGACGAATATATCCAACTACGAAATCATTACGAAAAGTCTTTTATCCATATTTTTCAAAAAGCAATCGATGAAGGAGATTTAAAATCCGTTCATATCGAAATCGCTTGCTTTAGTATTTTATCTACTTTACGAAGATTATACTCTTGGTATGCTCGTCATCGAACGATTAATCAAGCGATTTTGGAGAAAGAATTGATTATGAATTTGTTGGGGGGATTGCGGAGGTGAACCTCTGATCTCGGGGCCTCTCGGGGGTTTCCGTAGATACTCATGAGATACATACAATTCATGAATTATATGTATTTACTTCAGTGGTCTTGTATTTACTTCAGTGGTCTTATAGATACAATTCATGAATTGTATTTACGGAACCACCTTGACTACCAATTCATGAATTGTATTTACGAGACCAGCTCTAAGATATTGCTATCTACTTTTCCAGGTTTCTGGATTCTTAAGAATATAGTTTTTGACACTTTGATATTCGGCTTCGTTACGGACTACCCTATCGTGGTAGTTGTTTTGCCAATTGGAAACACTGGGCGTCTTTCGGTGACGGTTGATCTGTTTTGAGGTTTGCATTTTTAGTTTGCCGACCATTTTTGAGATGATCATTTTTCTCCGGTGTTTTTGGTATTGTTTTATTTCGTTTGGCGTCGGTTGGTAATCGAGTGGTTGGTGTTTTTGGTACCAGTATTGATGGGCTTCGAGGGGCGGTTGTTGGTGGTTCGGTAGATACAATTCATGAATTGTATTTACGGAACCACCTTGACTACCAGTAACTTCTTCATCTCGATTATCGTCCTGATGACTATCCTCAGTTACCTTATTATCATAACCATACTCTTTTAAGGTAACCAAGAGATGGAAATGGTCAGGCATTACCACCCAAGCATCCAATTGGATACGACGATGGTAAGTCGGTAGTTGTTGAATATGATTAGCGACAGTTTGGCCACACAAAGATAACTGCATTCGCTTATTAGTGATCTCTCCAAGTATACACTGACGATTCAATACATTGACCGTTAAGTAATAATTACCAGGGGTTGAATAGTCCCAATATTGCCAGCGGTGAGACTCACTACGGTATTTGTCTTTAAATTTGGTCATTAGGAGATGTTTTGATTAAGGTAAGATAGAAAAAGTTCGTCAGTTCTTTTGAAGATGCAAGATATATTTCATGAACGAGATACAATTCGTGAATTGTAATTATGAGACCATCCTGCTATGCCTCATTATCAAAAAATAAATCGTACCTTTAAGATACCCTATAACGCCAGTCAGACTATCAACCGTCTCATTTACCTTCTTCTATTCGGATTTTTGTAAAATTCTAAAAACACAAAACATGAATAACTTAGCCAAACTAATAATTATAATTACGGTATTTTTATTTCAAATCTCTGTTTTGTTTTCTCAAGACTTTCGATATACGAATACTATTTTTCCTAGTAGTACGATCACTGCTGATGTTATCTACGATACTGCTCCTTTTATCAACTTCCCCTATTTTAATGAAGCAAGTACTACCACTGGAGATTTAGTCATGGACATTTATACCCCAGATGGAGATTCGCATACAAAACGTCCGGCCATTATTTTTGCACATAGTGGTGGTTTTATTATTGGAGATCGAACCCATGATGACATGGTTGCTTTTTGTGATTCTTTTGCACGGAAAGGTTATGTAACCGCTACGATTGATTATCGTCAAGGATTTAATGTGATAAATAATACGGAACTTCATGGTACTCGCGCTGTTTATCGAGGACTACAAGATGGTAGATCAGCCGTTCGATTTCTAAGAGCCAACGCTGCTACTTATGGAATTGATCCCGACAGAATATATTTAACGGGAAGTAGTGCCGGTTCTTTTATTGCTTTGCATACCGTCTATATGGATGAACCTGCTGAAAAACCATTAAATGCTGGAACTGTTTTTTATTCAAATTTGGTTCCTCCATTCTTTTATACGGCTCCTGATTTAGGCGGATATGACGTCGGTGACAACTTGCTTTTAAATGGAACACCGGACGCGATTATTTCGCTATGGGGAGCATTAGAAAGTACGGATTTAATCACGAGCACCAACGATGATCCCGTTTTTCTCGTCCATGGAACAGACGACGGTACCGTCCCTTTTAATTCCGATCCTCCTTTTGGTGTAGGTAGTTTTCCAGATGT
>JALZUU010000627.1 GCA_023300665.1 Saprospiraceae bacterium
GGTAAAAACATTTTTCCAGCACCGAACAGATCACCCACCACATTCATTCCATTCATCAAATGTCCTTCAATAACGTGGATAGGTGCTTCAGCAGCTAACCGCGCTTCTTCCGCATCTTCTTCAATGAATTCGGTAATACCACGCACCAATGAATGGGTGATTCTCTCTTGTAAAGTTCCTTCTCTCCAAGTCAAATCTTTTTGTATGACTCGTCCACCACCTTTGACTCGCTCCGCATAATCAGTAAGCGCTTCCGTTGCATTTTCAGAACGATTAAAAAGTACGTCTTCTACCAAGGTCAATAATTCTTTTGGAATCTCTTCGTAGATCTCTACCATCCCAGCATTTACAATTCCCATATCCATTCCAGCTTGAATGGCATGATATAAAAATGCCGAGTGCATGGCTTCTCTTACTGCATTATTTCCTCTAAAAGAAAAAGAAATATTACTAACACCACCACTTACTTTTGCTCCAGGACAAAGTTCCTTAATTTGTCTTGTCGCTTCAATAAAATTAATCGCGTATTCATTGTGTTCTTCGATTCCTGTAGCTACTGCAAAAATATTGGGATCGAAAATAATATCACTAGCACGGAAACCAACTTCATCCACCAAAATATCGTATGCTCTCTTACAAATTTCTACTTTTCGTTCGATGGTATCTGCTTGTCCTTCTTCGTCAAAAGCCATGACGACTGCCGCTGCTCCATAACGCTTAACGAGTGTTGCTTGCTTTTTAAATTGCTCCACTCCTTCTTTCATTGAAATAGAATTCACAATTGATTTACCTTGCACACATTTTAGTCCAGCTTCGATAACTTCCCATTTAGAGGAATCAATCATGATCGGTAATTTAGCAATATCTGGCTCAGACATAATCAAGTTTAGGAAGTCAACCATCGCTTTTTTAGAATCCAGCAATCCTTCATCCATATTTACATCAATAATCTGCGCGCCACCTTCTACTTGTTGTTGTGCAACAGAAACTGCTTCTGCAAAATCACCAGACTTAATCAACCGCGCAAATTTTCGAGAACCGGTGACATTGGTTCGCTCACCAACATTGACGAAATTCGTTCCAGGACGAAGTACCAATGGTTCTAAACCACTTAATTGTGTATATGGACTAGCTTCAGGAATATCGCGTGGTTTTACACCAACGACTCCTTCGGCCATCGCTTGAATATGGTCTGGTGTGGTACCACAACATCCACCAATGATATTAACAAAATTACTTTCTGCGAACTCCCGAATATAGTCTCGCATCTCTTTGGGTTCTTGATCATATTCGCCAAATTCGTTAGGTAGACCTGCATTAGGATAAGCACTAACATTACAATTAGCAATTTTAGAAAGGGACTCAATAAATGGTCGCATTTCCTTAGCACCTAAAGAACAGTTAAACCCAATTGAAAAGAGTTCGATATGACTCATAGAAATCCAAAACGCCTCTGCAGTTTGTCCAGAAAGCGTACGTCCACTAGCATCTGTGATCGTCCCAGAAATCATAACGGGTAGTTTTTCACCACGCTCTTCAAAGAGTTGATCGATCGCAAATAGTGCAGCCTTTCCATTAAGCGTATCAAAAATAGTTTCTATCAAAAAGATATCTGCTCCACCATCCATCAATCCTCGTGCTTGCTCGTAATAAGCCGTCACTAAGTCATCGAATGTAACCGCTCGATAGCCCGGATTATTAACGTCTGGAGAAATAGAAGCAGTACGATTGGTTGGACCAAAAGCACCTGCAACAAATCGAGGTTTGTCTGGATTTTTTTTGGTGTATTCTTGAGCTACTTTTTTAGCAATTTTAGCAGATTCTAGATTCATCTCGTAGGCCAACTCTTGCATATCATAATCTGCCTGAGCGATGGTCGTACTACTGAAAGTATTCGTTTCGAGAATATCTGCTCCTGCGTCCAGATAAGCTTTATGAATTGCTTCAATAACATGTGGTTGTGTAATAGATAACAAATCATTATTACCTTGTACATCTTTATGGAAATCAGCAAATCGTTCGCTCCGATAATCTTTTTCTTCTAAGCGATATTCCTGAATCATGGTTCCCATTGCACCATCTAGTACGAGGATTCTTTTTTTAGCAGCTTCTTGTATTGTCATTTCTATTTTTTTTCTCAATCGTAAAAATTACAGTCTCCAATAAGTAATATCGTCCATCAAGTCTTTATCGTAGATACCTTTGATATCGAAAAGAACGGCGAATCCGTTGGATAATTTTTTAAAATAACTTATATCTAAAGTTCGATAATCGTCATGACCTACGGTAACCATTATAGCATCATATTTCCCTAGCGGTTGTTCCAATAAGGTAATACCATATTCATGTGCAACTTCATTAGGATTGGCTACTGGATCTACTACGTGAACGTTGATCGAATATTCCATCAGTTCCTTAACCAAATCTACCACCTTACTGTTGCGGATATCTGCGACATTTTCTTTGAAAGTGATCCCTAGTATCAAAACCTTACTTTCTCCTGGATTTTTTCCTTTTTCAATCAATGTCTTTACCAATCTCTTAGCGATAAAATGGGGGATATTATCATTAACTCGACGACCCGCTGCAATCACCTGTGGATCTAATCCTAGCTGTTTGGCTTTGTGCATCAAATAAAACGGATCTACACTAATACAATGTCCTCCCACTAATCCAGGATGATATTTATGAAAATTCCATTTTGTTCCAGCAGCAGCTAAGACTGCTTTAGTATCAATATTCATTTTATCGAATATCATACTCAATTCGTTCATTAATGAAATATTGATATCTCTTTGAGTGTTCTCGATTACTTTAGCAGCTTCTGCTACTTTGATAGAATCGGCTTTATGAATTCCTGCCTCGATAATATGATTATAAACTTCACTTATTTCTTCTAATGCTTCGGCATCATTACCTGAAACAATTTTTAAAATCGTCGTCAACGTACGTACTTTGTCCCCAGGAACAATCCGTTCGGGAGAATAACCAAATTTAAAATCAGTACCAGCTTTTAAGCCAGATATCTGTTCAACAATAGGCACACAATCCTCTTCTGTACATCCTGGGTAGACGGTACTTTCAAAGACTACATAGTCTCCTTTTTTTATTACTTGGCCTACTGTTTTAGAAGCTCCAAGTAAAGGACTAAGATCTGGGACTTGGTGTTCATCAATATCGGTTGGAACGGCAACGATGTAAAAATTTGCTTTTTTTAACACTTTTAAATCGTCTGAGAATTGAATGTTTTTATTTTCAAAAGTCGCTCTATCTAGTTCTTTAGAAGGGTCAACTCCATTTTGCATTTGCTTGACGCGTTCACCATTAATGTCAAAACCGATCACATCAAAATCTTTGGCAAACTCTAGTGCAATAGGTAAACCTACATAGCCCAATCCAATGATACCGATCTTTTTTTTTCTCGCTAAAAGCTCTTTATACATCATGTAGTATCTTAATTTTATCCAAAACTCAAAAGTCTAGATTACGATTCGCAAAATTTAATCGAATACCTCCGCCAAAATAACTAGTTGTTAAATCTAAGTTAGATTGTTCTGAATTCTTTTTTCGGTAAAAATAGTGAAAATCAAGGTTAAGATTGTGTCTTAACTCGTAGCTGACATCTAGGCCACCAATTAAAGTCTTTGTTTTAATACCTTGCCCATTTTCGTTGTTAAAATCCATTATCCGAGTAACATGGGGCTTTAATAAATCTCCACCCCAATTCTGACCATCAGGATCTTCACCATAAACAGCATAAATCAATCTAGGTTTAATCAGCCATTTTTTACCAGCTTGGTAACGCAGTCGAAAAACGATTTCTCTAAAGTTAGCTCCTAATGGATGCGCCAGTGGTTGATTGTAATGTGTGTAACTTGCGGAGCTATCTCGATGTGTATAGGTGTATGGTCGTGCTGAATTATATTCGACTTGTCCATCCAAATGATCAATGCCTAACATATCAATATATTTTACGCCCAGTTGAATTCCATATTTATTGGCCCACCATCCACGACGTTCAATAAATAATTCATTAAATTTAAATTCATCTAACATTAATTGGCCATATAATTGAAATCGATTGAATAGATTCCACTTAAAATCTAGACCTACAAATGCATTATCAGCACTTCCTAATGCTTGTTCAACCGTACGATATAATATAATCGGATTAAGATATTGTAATTCAAAATTATTATTTCGATTAAATATAACTGCTTCAAAAATGCCAATATTTAAATTTTTAGTAATATTATAACTTAGATGATGCATTGCTGTGTACTTCTTTGGAATAAGTTGATTACCTGGCAAATCCCGAGCACCTAATGAATTTAGCTCTGCAAACAAGGTCTGATAATGAAATTTCCAAATTCTAGCATTTAATTTTAGATAAAAGTAATTATTTCCAAAATCTGATAAAAACATCGAACGATAACCATCACCTATAAAATTTCTACCATGTCCAAATTGTGCGTACACATGTTTTGAAATATTAAAGCCTACATATCCTTGAGCAAGTAAAAAATCATGTGCATCTTCTATATCAACTATTCGACTTGTATAAGTTTTAAAAAAACCTGCTCCTGGTACAGCTTTATCTTCTGTAATTTGGTTTCGAACATAATCTGCAAATCTCGCCTGAGATTCCAGTATACTGGTATGGAAAAATACTTTCCGATCAATACCTCCTCTTATAGAAACTCCTCGCTGATTCAAAAATAAAAAATTATCATCCTTTGCCGCAAAGGCTTTCCCATTAATAATCGGATTGACTCGAATATAAAAGTCTTCTCGATCTAATTCCCAAAGATTGGCAGGCGTTTTATAAAAATGCTTTAGTATTGGCTTTCGACTAGTAAAATAATAAGATTTTTTTTGTCCTCTAGCTTCTGTTTCCTCAGTAATGGTATAGAAAGTCTGACTACTATCTGTGTATACTTTTCGAGATTCGGTGTTTTGTTCGCTTGATACTAGCCCAGTAAAAGCTTCATTATTATCTCGAAATATATAAAACAAATCTCGTCGATCTTTGATACTGAGAATCGTTCGAACAGTATCTATCCTTAAAGCATAATTAATAACATCCTCTCTTAAATGATATTTAAGAGAAGAATGAAAATCAGGCACAACGCTTGTTTTAATCTCCAAACGGTCCATAATGTGATATGCCTCGTCACCAAGTGGCAATCCTGTTTTCTGCCCAAATAGGTAACTTGATATATTGAAAATACATAAAAGTAATAATACTCTCATTCTAGTTTAATGTTTTGATGATTCAAGTATATTCCAACTGGCAATAATGGGGATTTTTTCTTTGCAAATACTTAATAAATACGCATCTTTTCTACTTTTCTAATTCACAAATGCATTCTGTGATAAATTATAGACAAAGAGCAAAGTTACCAAACTTATTCCTAGTATTATTTGAGTAGTCTTTGCTATTTCAAAATAAATAGAGACCTTTGCAATCTAAATTTAAAAAATTATGAGTAAGGAGTCTAGGACTAGGAGTATTCTAAAAGCTATTTCGTGGAGGTTTATCGCTAGTGCAACAACCTTCACTTTAGCTTACTTGATTTTTAGTAATTCTGAATGTGATGATGTATTAGAAAAATCATCTATGGTTGCCATAGCTGAATCAATAATCAAATTGGTTATTTACTACTTCCACGAAAGAGCTTGGCAAATGGCTCCAAGAGGAAGTGTTAGAAAAATAATTGGGAAAGACGAGAAAATTGAAGAATAGTTTTACAACTTACCATCATTAAACGACATATAATTTGGAAAATCACATACATCCTATCTTTGATCGGTTACTTACCCGACAAGATCGAGAAAAACGTTTACAACAAAATAGTAAGGTACTTTGGCTAACAGGGCTCTCTGGCAGTGGCAAAAGTACCATTGCAGAAGCACTAGAGCGTAAATTACACAATAGTGGATATTTTGCACAAGTCCTTGACGGAGATAATATTCGTTCAGGTATCAATAGTAATCTTGGATTTTCACTTGAAGATCGACAGGAAAATATCCGCCGAATTGCCGAAATTGGTAAATTATACCTCAATAGTGGTATCATCACTATTAATTCTTTTATTAGTCCTACCGTAGAAATTCGTAATTTTGCAAAAAAAACGATTGGTGCAGAAAATTTTATTGAGATTTATATCAATGCACCAATAGAAGTTTGTGAGCAAAGAGATGTCAAAGGTCTCTACCAAAAAGCTCGTAAAGGTATCATTAAAGGTTTTACTGGTATCGATTCTCCTTACGAACCTCCAATTAGCCCTGCCATCGAAATTAGAACTGATCAACTTTCTCTTGAAGAGAGTGTTGAACAAATTTTCAATTATATCAATCCTATTTTAAAATATAGCAAATAATGGATTATCAACTAAATCACCTCAGAGAGCTAGAATCTGAGTCTATCTTTATTCTAAGAGAAGTTGCCGCTCAATTTGAAAACCCTGTGCTGATGTTTTCCGGTGGAAAAGATTCAATCCTCATGGTTTATTTAGCTCAAAAGGCTTTTTACCCCGGAAAAATTCCTTTCCCTTTACTTCATATTGACACCGGTCATAACTTTGACGAAACAATCGCTTATCGAGATGCACTCGTAAAGAAAACCGGTGCAAGACTTGTCGTAGGTTCTGTACAAGAAGCCATCGACAAAGGAATGGTAGTCGAAGAAAAAGGGGTTAATGCTAGTCGTAACGGTCTTCAAACCGTAGCACTACTCGAAGCACTTGAACAAGGAAAATATGACGCAGCCCTTGGTGGTGCTCGTCGTGATGAAGAGAAAGCTCGTGCAAAAGAACGTTTCTTTTCTCACCGTGATGAATTCGGTCAGTGGGATCCAAAAAATCAGCGTCCTGAACTTTGGAATCTCTTCAATGCTAAAAAACAATTCGGTGAGCATTTCCGAGTTTTCCCTATTAGTAACTGGACTGAATTAGATGTATGGCAATACTTAGCTATGGAAGAAGTAGAACTTCCTAACTTATATTATGCACACAAAAGAATGGTCTTTGAAAGAGATGGTGTTTTATTAGCAGATTGTGATTATATCCAAAAGAAACCTGGTGAAGTAGTCAAAGAAATGATGGTACGTTGTCGTACAATCGGAGACATGACTTGTACGGGTGTTTGGGCTTCTAATGCTACCACTACAGATGATATTATCGAAGAAGTTGCGACTACTCGTATGACAGAACGTGGTGGAAGAACAGACGATAAACGTAGTGAAACAGCAATGGAGGATAGAAAGAAGAAAGGGTACTTTTAGGCTATTGGCATTGGGCTATTAGCTATTGGCTTCCTTCAATCGCGAAGACAGAAGTAAATTTCCAATAGACCAAGCAATCAGAAAAGGGAAACCTTCAAGTGCTTAAAAGAAAGAATAAATATCCTTTTTATATTAAATTTCTTAACCACGGTCATTAACATCCTTAGGTAAAAAAACTTTATGAGAAATTTTCGCCTATTAGATTGTTGGAAACAAGGGATGGATATAGTGAAGCTGACTTACAAATTGTTAGAAACATTACCTCCATCAGAAAACTATGGCTTAAAATCTCAAATGGCCCGAGCGGTAGTTTCTATGCCCTCTAATATTGCTGAAGGCTGTAGTAGAAGTAGTAATAAAGAGGTAGCCAGATTTTTTGAAATAGCAATCGGCTCCGCCTTTGAATTAGAAACACAACTAATCGCGACTGAATCAATTGGATATTTTAAACAGAATGATATTTCTCTTTTAGTTGAGAAAATTCAAATATTCCAAAGACAAACTAATGCTTATCGAAATAAGCTCATTTAAATAATTATAAATTTAACCAAGCTAATAGCTAATAGCTAATAGCCAATAGCAATTACATCATGGATTATCAATCTTCAGAATTATGCCGCTTTACTACTGCTGGTAGCGTAGATGACGGAAAAAGTACGCTTATTGGGCGTATGTTATATGATTCCAAATCAATCTTTCAAGATCAAATGGAACAGATCGAAGCAAGTAGCCTTAGACGTGGTGAAAGCGAGGTAAACCTAGCCTTACTAACTGATGGTCTTAAGTCAGAACGAGAACAAGGGATTACCATCGATGTGGCTTACCGTTATTTTGCAACGCCAAAGAGAAAATTTATCATTGCTGATACGCCTGGCCATATCCAATATACGCGTAACATGGTAACGGGTGCCTCAACTGCTAACGTGGCACTTGTTCTAGTAGATGCTCGTAACGGAGTCGTTGAGCAAACTCGTCGACACGCGATTATCGCTTCTCTTCTACAAATTCCACATCTAGTTGTTTGTATTAACAAAATGGATTTAGTGGATTACCAAGAGGATGCTTACGAAAAGATTAAAGAGGATTTTGAAAAATTTGCCGCTAAGCTAGATGTCAAAGATGTCCACTTTATTCCAATTTCTGCACTTAAAGGTGACAATGTTGTACACCGTTCAGAAAGAATGAATTGGTACGATGGTTCTACTTTGATGTACTACTTAGAGAATGTACACATTGCTAGTGATTATAACTTTATCGATCCTAGATTCCCAGTACAATCCGTGATTCGACCTAATACAGATGAACACCACGATTACCGAGGATATGCTGGAAGAATTGCTGGTGGTATCATGAAAAAAGGAGATGAGGTAATGATTTTACCTTCTGGTTTTACTTCTAAAATTAAGAAGATCGATACTTTTGATGGAGAACTTCAAGAAGCTTTTCCTCCAATGTCTGTAACGGTATTATTAGAAGACGAAATTGATATTAGTCGAGGAGATATGATTGTTCGAGTCAATAATCAACCAGAAATTTCCCAAGACATGGATGTCATGATTAGCTGGTTTAATGAGCGACCGATGACTCCACGTGGTAAGTATACGATTATGCATACGACTCAGGAAGCACGTTGTATGATTAAAGAGATAAAATACAGACTGGATATTAATACGTTGCACCGAGATATGGAGAACAAAGAGATCAAGATGAATGATATCGCTCGGGTTACACTACGAACTACTAAGCCGCTTTTTATAGATCCTTATCGCAAGAATAGAATTACTGGAAGTATTATTTTAGTAGATGAAGGTACCAACGAAACGGTTGGTGCAGGAATGATTATCTGATCTTAATCTACTGATAATCATAAAAAATTGGAAGCGTGCCTGGATTTTGAAAAAATTCGGGCACGCTTCTTTTATGATATAGTAGTTAAGTTATACGAGTATTATAAAGTAGTATCTATTTCTAGACTACTGTAAAATAATCTCTTTCTCCTCTACCATTTTACGGATATTGATCAACGCATAACGCATTCTTCCCAAAGCCGTATTGATACTAACTCTCGTTAACTGAGCAATTTCTTTAAAACTCATATCCGCATAGTGTCTCAAAATCACTACTTCTCGTTGCTCAGGAGGTAGCATATCTACCAACTTTCGCACCTTATCGTGGGTTTGACTACGAATAATTGTTTGCTCTGCATTGTCTTCTTTTACTGGCAATACGTCGAATATATCAAAAGCTTCCGTAGGAGATACTTTTGGACGACGCTTAGAGCGGCGGAAATAATCTACACACATATTATAGGAAATACGCATTGCCCACTGGACGAATTTTCCTTCGTGGTTGTATTTACCTTTACGTAAAGTGTCGATAATTTTGATGAATACTTCTTGAAAGATATCTTCAGCCAAAGCGTGATCTTTGACAAATAAATAAATAGAAGTGTAAATTTTTTGTTTGTGTCTAACCAATAATACTTCGAATGCGCGGTCATTTCCGCTAATATACTGGTTGATCAACTCTTGATCGCTGAGCTTGGTAACTTGCATAACTATACTTTTTTCGATAAATGAAAACTAAAATAAAGTGTAGAAGTTACTATGCTATAGACAAAATTTTTGATGAGAAAATAAAATTCTGGTTTTTCTAAACCAATTATAAGACCAATTTATGCCTTTTTCTGATTGTTTGCCCGATTTAAAAGCTTGTTAACATAAAATTAACTGATTTTTTTCGGGTTTTATATAATAATAGGCTTGAATAATTTCGTTTTAGTAGATGGCTTTTTTAAATCGCCCAATTATTTTAACATAAAGTATTAATATGCTAAAATATCTCATTTACTTCCTATTTTAACGCAAAATGTTTTAATTTTGTCAAAATAAGCTGAAATAATAATTGTTTCCAATACTAAAGACACAATTATTCTGCCATCCCCCTATTCTGACTGATAAAATATCTAAAAGTTAAAGCAAAATAAAATAAAAAATTACTTCTTACTATTGGTAAAGATTATTTATCTGTAGTAGATTATATAAAATATACTATGCCTGTAAAAAAAACGCCTACGAAGAAAAAAACCACTTCTGCAATCCTTTCTAAACCTAGAAGACAAAAAATAAGTCAGTTTATTGAAATTAAAGGTGCGAACGGGAATAACCTTAAAAATGTCTCTCTTACCATTCCTCGTAATAAGCTAGTGGTCGTTACTGGCGTTTCTGGCTCTGGAAAATCTTCTATCACCATGGATACCCTCTATGCCGAAGGTCAACGCCGCTATGTTGAAAGTCTTTCTTCTTACGCTCGACAGTTTTTGATGCGGATGAAAAAACCAGAGGTAGACTATATCAAAGGAATTTGTCCAGCTATTGCCATCGAACAAAAAGTAAGTACCCGCAACGCACGTTCTACCGTCGGATCGCTCACCGAGATTTACGATTACCTAAGATTATTATATGCTCGAATCGGTAAAACCTATTCTCCCATTTCAGGTAATTTGGTCAAACGACACGAAGTAGCCGACGTAGTAGACTATATCAATTCTTTTAAAAAAGGAACAAAGGTTCAGCTCTTTATTCCATTCCAAAAAAAATACTTAGAACGTACCCTAAAAAAAGAATTAGAATTATTGATGCAAAAAGGATTTACTCGAATTTTCTTTGATAAAACTTTGCATCAAATTCAAGATGTTTTAGAAGAAAAAAAACTAGATCTAAAAAAGACGATTGAAGAAATACAATCTAAAAATCTTCAAGTGCTGATTGATCGATTTGTAGTTGATGCAAAAGAAGAAGAAAATAATAAACGTATCGCCGATTCTGTACTCACCGCTTTTTACGAAAGTGAAGGAGATGCCATTGTTGATATTATAGGAAAAGAAACAACTGCTTTCAACAATCGCTTTGAATTGGATGGAATGACGTTTTTAGATCCTACGCCACAGCTATTTAATTTTAATAATTCATTTGGTGCCTGTCGAACTTGTGAGGGTTTTGGCCGGGTTATGGGGATCGACGAAAATAAAGTTATTCCTAATGGTTCTCTATCTGTTTATGATAATGCGGTTGCTTGTTGGCGCGGTGAAAAAGGAGGAAGATGGCTCACGCAATTATTAAAAAATGCGCATCATTTTGATTTTCCAGTTCATACGCCTTATGCAGAATTAACCAAAGCCCAAAAACGTGTATTGTGGAAAGGCAATAATTACTTTGATGGTATCCACGATTATTTTGCGGCTTTACAAGAAAAAATGTACAAGATCCAAAACCGTGTGATGCTAGCCCGCTACCGTGGTCGCACTAGTTGTACAGATTGTGAAGGTACTCGACTCCGTCCGGAAAGTACTTATATAAAAATTGAAGGTACACCTATCACTGATTTAGTAGAATTACCCATCGATGAATTACTTACTTTTTTTAATGATTTAAAATTAAATAAACACGATAATACCATCGCAAAAAGACTCCTCCTCGAAGTAAATAATCGACTGGAGTTTATGCAAAATGTGGGATTAAATTATCTCACCCTCAATCGGGTATCCGCTACACTTAGTGGTGGTGAAACACAACGCATAAACCTAACCAGAACACTCGGTAGTAATCTCACCAGCAGTATGTATATCTTGGATGAACCCAGTGTAGGATTGCATCCTCGTGATACCGATCGACTGGTGGCCGTACTAAAAAGATTAAGAGATTTGGGAAATACGGTGATCGTAGTTGAACACGAAGAGGATGTTATAAAAAATGCCGA
>JALZUU010000628.1 GCA_023300665.1 Saprospiraceae bacterium
TATTAATTTCTGAAACTATAATAGATCAGGTTTAATTGAATAATGGTAAATAATGACTAAAACTAAACTCTATTATTAAATTTATTAATTTCTAAAATCAACAAAAATGTTACAAAAATTAAAAATTATTATTTTAATTCCTTTATTGGTTTTTAATTTCACTTTAATGAATGAGGTCATGGGTTGTTGTAGTGGAGGTAGTGATATTATGTTAACAAATACGTCAATATCCTCCGCAGTTAATAATGGCCTTCTCCCTCCTAATGTCCTCTTTGGTGAAGCTAGTTGTATTTTCGTATCAGGCACCTTGAATATTGATCAAAATTACGAATTTTGGAATACAGAATTTCGTCTAGACCAAGGTGCTGAAATCATAGTCAGTTCCAATGTATCATTAACAATTGAGTCATCAAACTTAGAAGGGTGTACTTATCTATGGAATGGAATAACCGTGCAGGAAGATGCTACCTTAAATATTGGTAGAAGGTCATCAATATCAGATGCTATTGATGCAATAAGACCAATGTTAAACTCGAGTTTCTACTTAACAGGAGTTACTTTTGACAATAATATCTTTGGAGTTCGCATGCAAGATATTCCTCAAATAAAAGATCATTCTATTGTGGATTGTTCTTTTCTTAGAACTGCCACTATTTTAAAATTTAAAGATGTTAATGATACAGCTGAACATAAGTCATGGGGAATTCAATTAAAAGGTACTTCCTCTTTAAATATCGGTTATCCTTCAATAAACAATTTGGGGTCAAGTAGTCCAGTAAATATATTTGATAACTTATTTATTGGAATTTTTGCTGATGCAGCCAATATTTCCGTCCATGGATGCCAATTCACAAATATATTGGACCATGCCATTCTATTTGGAGGTGATGGGCATTTTATACAATCTGGATTAGGGGCCGCTCCTACTAATTCCGGTAATCCCGGACCACTAAATATTACTCCTTCATTTGAAAATGTAAAAGTTGCCATTAGTGCAATAAATACTATCTGGACTGAATCTGATCACAATTTTATGATTGATTGCATCCATGGGTATGATGTGCTGGCTAAACCAATTAGTTTTTTTTCAATAACAAGAAATAACATTATTAATAGCTTTAATTCCGCGATTAATATAAGATCTTTTACTTCTGCTGGTCTTGCTACAATAGAGAACAATTATATTGAAAGTACTGATAATCAAGATACAGAATTTAGTCATGGAATTAATTTTAGACTCCCTCTTCCCTTTTTTGTTCAAAACTCTATTCAAGATAATGAAATACGAATATTTGATAGAGGGGCAAGTGCAATTTTAATCGCAAATCATGGTCCAAATGTATTTAATAACCTAATTGGAATGAGATCTAATCAGACAGATCTTTCTCCAATTGGATCAGGAATAGATATAGAGGGAGTAGGTTCAGTTGGAACAGCTATTATTAATAATAATACAGTAGAAGCATTAAATATTAATGCTAATATTGTCGGAATTCGTAATAGGTCCGCTTCTTCACTCAATATAAATTGTAATTTCATGGATAATATCAACGTTGGTGCAAGATTCGAAGGAGTATGCACGAATACAAATTTTCGTGGAAACTCTTTCAATAATCATGATATAGGTTTACACCTTGATAATTCTATCATGGGATTTGGTAGTCAAGAACATAAAGGAAATACTTGGACAGGTAGTTATACTTCTAATGGTGCAAGATATGATGGTGATATTTTTAATTTACAAGAATATCGATTTATTGTTAATCCATCTAATTTTAATTTGACTCCTCCAAATCCTTTCCCTGCTCTAAATTGGTTTGATCCAGAATTTGGGGAAACTTACAATTGTCCAGATATTTCTAATCCAGGGGGAGGTATAATAGGAATAGATTTATTGACACCTTTAGATATAAAAATCGCAAAAGATAACTTGACTTCACTTATTTATAATGAAGAACAGCGATGGCTTGCTAAAAAAAGATTATTTAGAAAAATAGTGGATCAAAATTTAGTAGGTATCGATTCTGAAATTGACGCTTTTTATACTGACCATATGAATAGCAATATTGCTCAATTAGTAAATATTGAAAGAGCAATAGAATTAGCTTTGATTCCTAATGAAATAGATAACGAACAGTTAAACATCAATCGTGAGCAAATCACCTCTTTGATGAATTCCATTTCAGATATTACAAAAGAACTAGTTGACATCACTGGAGAGGAGCAAACACTTTTAATAGAAGAAAGACAATCTTATAGTAATCAAATTCATGTGCTTAATAGTGTAAAAAAAGATCTGATTGCATCAATAGAAACACATAGAAATAATTTGATCGATCAAGTTATACCTTTAAACAATTTGATTTCACCTGAAAATGTTCAAGAAAACAATTATAAGGTATTAAATGAAATTAATTTAAATTATTTATTCAAAGGAGATACTAATTTGGATGATTTACAAACAAGCGCTATCTATAATATTGCTAATCAATGCCCATATCAAGGTGGAGAGGCAGTTTTTAAAGCAAGGTTAATGTATAATGAGTTAATCGATTCGCCCATTTATTTTGATGATGATTCTTTATGTAGTCTATGGGAAGATAAAACCGCCGAGACTAAATCCAAAAATAAAATGGAAGAGATTAATAATAAATTCCAATCTTCTGCTAATTTATACCCAAATCCTGCTAATAAAGTTGTTAACTTAACTATTCAGCAAAGTTCATTTCAAGTGGGGGAAATTGTAATATTTGATATGCTTGGAAAAAAAGTGTTTGATTTCACTTTGTCTCCATCACAGCAAAAGTATACTTTTGATACCTCAAATTTTGATAATGGAGTTTATTTTTATCAAGTTTGGATTGATGGAAAATCAATTTTATCAGATAAGTTAAACATCATTCGAAATTAAATAGTAACTTAAATGTCCGATAAAGTGTGAAGTACTTTATCGGACATTAATCAATATTCGATGAAAAAACTATTATTAACCCTCCTTTTTCTGAGTTATGTATTTTCAGGATTTTCCCAAAAGGAAGATTTCTTTTGGGTGTTCGGTTATTCTAGTAACACCGTTGATTCTTCCTTTGGAGGAACCAATATAGATTTTAATTTTGAACCACCAGATATTCAATATGAGTTTAGAGAATTGGATTTAGATATAACAAATTCAAGTATATGTGATACTGAAGGAAATTTATTATTCTATACTAATGGTCTTTCTATTGCTAATGCTTCAGGAGATATTTTGGAAAATGGAGCAGGGTTAAATCCTGACCCATATCGAGAAGATTGGATAGATTCAGGGTATCCACTAAATCAAGGCACTTTAATACTACCATTACCTAATGTTCCCAATTTATATTATCTTTTTCATGAAGAGTTAACCTCTACTCCTAATGATCCTGTTCATAATAGTAAAGCATTTACTTTATATTATTCTATTATCGATATGGGTGCGAATAATGGCGCAGGGAAAGTAGTAGAAAAAAATATCCCAATTATTCAAGATACTTTAGATTATGGAAAAATAACCTCCACTAAACATGCTAATGGAGAAGATTGGTGGCTTTTAATTCCTAAGTTTGATTCTAATCAATATTACCGTATACTCTTTACAGAGAATGGAATTATTTCCATAGATACTCAATCAGTTGGAGAAATGGTATATGCAGGTGCCGGGCAAGCAGTTTTTTCTCCTGATGGAAATAAATATGTTCGATACATTCTCAAAAATATCGGTGTTGGTAATTTTTTAAATATTTATGATTTTGACCGATGCACTGGATTATTAAGCAATCCTGAGCAATATAATATTATAGATCAGGCATACTCAGGAGGAGTTGCGATTAGTCCTAACTCAAGATTTCTATATGTTCCTTCCTTCGAATATACCTATCAATATGATTTAGAAGCAGACGATATTGAAGCTTCAAAAGATACCGTTGCGATTTATGATGGATTTGTAGATATAGCTTTCTTTACAAATTTTTTCCTAGCACAATTAGGACCGGATGGAAAAATTTATATTAATAGTGATGGTGGTGTACGATATTTACATATCATCCACAATCCAAATGAACCTGGAGAAGCATGTAGTTTAGAGCAACATGCTATAGAATTACCGACTTGGAATCTTTCTTCATTGCCTAATTTTCCGAATTATCGTCTTGGACCTGCGCCAGAATCGGATACTTGTCAAATAGTGACTAGCACCATCATTCCTCAAATATCGGAATCGAAGGTTAAACTACATCCTAATCCTGCTTATGATATCATCACTATATCGACTTATTCAGAAGAAAGGACTATTGTCTTAAGCATTTATAATGAATTAGGACAAAAGGTATTATCAAAAACCATATCACCATTTTATGACGAGGCAAAAATTGACATCAACTATTTAGATTCAGGGATTTATTTTTGGAAAATAAACGATCGTAAAAACCAAGAATTAGGAATGGGTAAACTTATAAAATTAGATAGGGACTAATAAAAAGAGTCTTTAGTAAAAGAAAGCAGAATTTTGCGAAGTTCTCTTAAATAGACTCAATTCCATGGCTCTTCATCCAAATTCGCCGGATTATCCCAATCCGGATAATAATTCCTGTCTTCATCCTGTTTGGAAGGAACCATCATGGTAACTTGATCGAACACTTTTAAGTATCCTATGTTCTCATCACACCATTGTTGAGCATCCGATTTGGTGAGCGCCTCTATATACCCCAGAAGTATAAATGAGTGATTTTTGAAGTTCGCTTTTATGGGATTTACAATTAACGTTCCTCTCTGATTTTGATTTATTTGCCTTTTGCACTCAAACAATCTTCCTGCACATTCCGGTTCTTCCTGCCAGAGGCATGACGTGTTGGTTTTGTTGAGGTGGTATGAACGAGTAAATATTCAGTACGAGTTTTTTACAAAAGAATCGAAGTCTGACCTACCATAAGCTTTGTCTCTGAGGAGAAAGGAGCAAAACTGGAGTCGAAGTCAACGAGAGGAAATGCCCTGAGTACTCAACCAAACTTCAGGGTTTTATTGATTTATTCTTGTATTTAAAAAATTTTGTCTTTTTGTTGTTATAGAGCCTTGCAATTTGGTATCATTCAGTATTAGTTATACTTCTGATGTATGTTTTTATGATAATATAGATTCTGGATTAATAAAAATAACTTCTGTTTACCTGAAAGTATTATGTTTTTTTCATGGAAAACTAATATTTATTTTAAATAAATTTACTATATTTGAGTGCACTGTTAGAAACAAAATAAAGTTTATAAGAGAGAGATTAAATGTTTTACTCTATACGTCTTAGAGTAGTTTTTCTATTTTTTCATCTTAAATACACAATTTATGTTACTACAAATCTTCGCGCTTCGCGCTTCGCGCCTCAAGTCTTAAAGGCAAAAAACTTACTTTCCTAATTATTATTTTTCTTTCTTTTCTTTGGTCAGAATATGCTTTTGCACAAATTACGGTAGATCAGGCAGTCGGTACTAATTTACGGCGTCAAGATCCAGTGCAATATCTTGATTGTGTAGGATTTATTAGAGAATATCATGATTGGGTAATTGACGAAGGAGGAGTATTTGCCACACCACTTAGCGGAGATGATCAGACAGAAGATTGTTTTGATGGTGTAGATAATAATGAAGATGGAGACGTTGATTGTGCGGATAAAGAATGTGCCTGTGCTAGTCAAGCTTATCCTTTTAACCGTTATAGTTGGAATCCCGGTTATCAAGGTCAGTCCTATGAGCGATTTGACGAATTTTACTCTAATATTTTAGCAAATCTGGGCGGAGATTCTGGAGGTGAAATTTGTGCTAACCTTAAAGGTAGTTTACCTCGTTTATCTGGAGGATCTACTAATCATAAAGTTTGTCCGGAAGGATTTCCTGTTTTTACAGAATTTAAGCCAATCTCTTCACCTTTGTCTTTTGACGAATCAACTGCCGATCAAGATGGGGATAACTTTGGTTGTCCTGAGTTTCCAATAAATATTTTTACTAACGATCCTGAGTTGGATGATTCCACTATCCCGGCTTCTTATATAGAATACGCAGATTGGGTACATCATTTTACCAAAGCCTATGCTGGGGGAGATAATACTTTTTTCAAAGCAGGAGATGGAACTCAAGCTGGACAAGAAAAAGTGAATTATGTAGAGATATGGAATGAGCAAGAAAGGTTTTGGTTTAATGATAGATTTAAATTATCAAAAAGTAGTCCTTGTCATTCAACTAATTTAGAAACACCTTGTGAGGAATTGGTTCCTGGTGATGAATGTTATCCTTGTTCTATTACTCAAAATCCTTTTAATTTTACTGAATTTTCCCCTGCAGAATATGGAGCAATGGCTAGTATGGCTTTTGATGGATATAGTAATGGAGCGCATGTAAAAGGATCTTTCGACGATCAGACTAATGTTTATGATTTGGGTGCTCACTACGCGGGTAATGCAGCTTACGTTTTTGGTGGCCTTAGTGAAATTGACGAAGTTAGTTGGAATTATGTGGAGGAAGTTAATAATTGGTGTATCGCTAATAGGGGAGGCGCTGGAACAAAAGTATTTCCTTTTGATGTTCTCAATTTTCATCATTATAGTGATCAAAATACACAAGGTGTAACAAGCGGATCAGCAAATGCGGTAAGTCCTGAATCAGATTACCTTACCGATAGACCACAAGGAGTTACCATTCCTCAAACAGTTGATGTTTCAAATGGTACAAACGGTACTATTAATATTTCTCGATTTTTTAAACACCGATTACGAGAAATGAGAACACTTGCTGACGAGATAACACCAGGATTAGAGCTTTGGCTATCCGAATTCGGGTATGATACTAATGATGTTTCTCCGCTATCAACCCCTATTCAGGCAGCTAATGGAAATATGCCAATTGCTGATCGACAAGAAGTTCAAGGAAGGTGGTTAGTTCGTTCTTACTTGGAGGTTTTTGCAGCTGGATGGGATCGGGCGATGCAATTCTGTATCAGAGATGAAGATTCTACTCCTGATATTACAACTGGAACACATCCAGGTTTGTTTAAAGCTTCTGGTTTAGTAAAGGACTTTGCAAGTAATCATGCCCCTAAAAAGTCTTATTACTATGTAAATACTTTTAAAAATAAACTTACGGGAAAACAATATTCCCAAGAATTAAATGCTTTTGAATATATAAATGGTAATTGGACTTATAATGAGTCTATGCGATATGACTTGATAGAGCCTCGAAAATACCTTTTCAAAAATAATCCAACTAATGCTGATAATGAATTACCTAATTTAGCTAATGGCGATGTCGTCGTCGTTTGGTTGCCTAGTAGTACGAATAATAGTTTAACTACTTATCGACTCTATCTACCCAATTATACAGCATCTAACAAACGAGCATCACTCATTGAGATGGTTGTAGGAGACCGAGACGGTCGTCGAACCCAAGGCTATGTAAATAGCGACTTTAACCTTGATCCAGAAAACAATACTTATTATATCGAGATTCCAGTTTCTGAAAGACCCATTTATATAGAATTGGGCACAAGTGAGGTTGATCCAATTTTAGCTTGTCCAAATAATATCCAAGCTACTGGTGTTTCTTGTGATGCAGTTGAATTGACATGGGAAAACGTTAATACTTACGATGGTATCAGTATTTACTATTATGAGAAAAATGATAGTGAAGAAGGAAATACCATCCCTGCATTTGATATTGGGGACCCTGCGTGGAAAATTTTCACTACTGATTTACCTGGAAATGCTAACTCAGTGTTGGTGACAGATTTAAAAAACAGATTAGATAATTATTTCTTTTACATTGAAGTAAGGGATGATAATGAAAACATTTCTGATGATTGTACTACTACCGCTACTACCCTTAGTTGCTCCCCTTTTGTAGATCCGAGTAATATTACCGTAGATTTACTAAGGCTAGATCACATTCTAGACTATCCACAAGATTATTGTATAACTCCAAACAATGAGGTGGATTATATGGATGCTACTATCAAAGAAGATGAATCCTATACATTTACTTTTACAAATCCAATAAATTTGGAAGGTATAAAATTATACGATGAATCGGGAGTGGGCGAATTGATTATAGAAGCTTCAGCTTCTGTTAACTCAAATGATTTTGTCGAAATTGGGAGGTATCTCACTGTCAAATATCGGGAGTGGGCTAGAATAGTATTAGATAAAAATACGCTTCCTGCCAGTGTAAAACGAATCCGCTTTAGCGCTCGAGAAGGAGACGATTATAGTACTACATTAGGTAAAATAATTTTTTATGGTAAAGATATCTCAACAGGTGCCTTTCCAGAGCCAAACTGCTGTGGTGGTAATGATGCACTAAGAATTACCGGAAATAATTCACTTACCACTTTGATTGATAATGGAACTTTAGATGCCAATCCTGCTAATCGACCAGCCGAAATCGCGATACAAGGTATACTCAATATTGATACAGATGATATATTTCAGAATGGTACTTTCTTCATGGAAGCTGGTTCTGAAATAAAGGTTACTGGTAATTCACTATTTACGCTTGAAAATATGAATATAAAAGGATGCGACCTCATGTGGAAAGGAATTAAAGTTACTCAAGGAGGAATTATTGTCGAAGGCTCTTCCATTCAGGACGCAGAAGAAGGAATTTTTATTAATACTGCCTATGGCAATAGTATTACCGTTACTAATTCGCGCTTTATCGCTAACAAAAAAGGGGTAATTATTAACTATCCTTCTAATCTTTTTTCTTTTTATGCACTTCCTGGCGTAATATCGTCTACGGAATTTAATGGTACTGATTTCGATCTCAAAGATCCTTATCCTAGTCAACAAAATTGGACACCTAATTCTCAAATTGGCTTTGAGGTTAATCAGTTAGCTTCAGAATATTTGATTACGGGAACTCTTGAACAACCTTCATTCTTCAGAAATCTTCCAGTCGGAATTGGTATGAAAGATGCTAGATTGAGTGTTAATAATACAAAGTTTGATAATATTAGAGGAGCCTCTAGTTTCGGAGAAGAGCAAAGTCAGTATATTGGCCCATTACTTAAAGGTTTTCGAAATACCAATACTGGTGCAGCTATCTGGTCAAATGGATCAGGAAATCTTATTGTAGAAGGACTTGGGATAGGGGATAAGGACGAGGATATGTTTAGGGATGTTGGGCATGCTTTACTTATGTTTAACACACAGTTTAGTCTCTCTAATGCCAAAATGTTTGATGTAGATTGGGGTGTCAGATCTACTCAATTTAATATTTCGGGGGATGACCTAGTGGAAGGCAATCGAATAAACTATAATAATGTAGGAATGATTTTTACCAATTTCGGAGATCATACCACTACAGCTACAGGCAATACCCTTTTCAACGGCGAAAATAAGCGAACTTTTGGTATTTATGGTTTGAAATTTAGTGGTAGATTACTTAACCAAAGTTCTTTTAATTTCACAGATAATATTATTACCTTACGTTATGGTGGGAACCCTGACTTGGAAGGGTTTGGTATTGGTGTGTTGAATGCAAATAAAGCTAACATACAAGGTAACACCATCACTGCTTTTGATTATGTCTCTGATGGTTCTACTAATTTTGCGGGAATTAATATAAATAATTCAGATGATGCGACCATTTGTAGTAACGAGGTAACTGGATGGAATACTTCTCGTGGAACTGGGATAAATGTGAAAAACTCAATGGGCTGTAAAGTTAATTGTAATACCGTGGATTTATTCCGCGAAGGTTTACGCTTTGTAGGAAATTGTGAAACTGTTAATGGTATTGCTGCCAATACTATTGGTGATACTCGCGTAGGTCTACAGGTAGAGCCTTTCTATCAAGATATAAGTGATGAAGCCATTGGTACGCAATTTCATACAGGTAATCGCTGGGTAGATGAAGAGCTGGAAGCGTTTGATGTGCATGCAAAGTATCTGGGAGATTTTGCGAACTTAGATGAAAATCGTATTACGGTAACACAAGGTGAGTTGTATATTGATCCAGAAGTTGTTGATCCTGATCAATGGTTTGCAGAAGATTTTCAGGGAGGAGATTTACTATGTAATAATACCCTAACAGATCTCTGTGCTAATAATCAAAGTGCCACTGTAGAAATTACGCCAGGTGGTACCATAGATAAATTAGCAAAGAAAGAAAAAACGCCAGCACCGAATTCGATACCATTAGCTGAATACCTAACTCGGAAAGTAAGTGATCGAGTAGTTGCAAGTTCTAGTGGAAATACCCCTTTAGCCTATCAATCATTCATGATCGATCAACAACAGAGTCAAGCGGGGGCACTAGGTGAAATTGATGAGAATTGGTCACATATTGGTAGTTTTGATCCTTCTCTTCGTGCAACGATTCGTGAAAAAGAGGAGGAGTTATCCGCCTTAGAATCTGATTATCGGAATCTTCGAATTGCTTTTGCAGCTTTGGATTTAAATGAGAAAATGAATTACTTACAATCTGGAATAGAAAATGAATTATTAGAAAGGTTGTTTCAAAAATCTACCAATTTAAATAGTCATCTATCTACCTATTCTTTAGTAAAAACCGATCTATTGAATGACCTCAAGATCGATAATGGTAATGTTTATACTACGCAGACGTTCCGTAATTCAGAAAAAACCGTCAATAATTTTGCGATCAACCTAGTAAAGGCGGAAGATGTCTCAGAACTGTTAAAATGGATCGAACCTATTGCGGCTCAATGTCCTAAGGAAGGTGGTGTAGCAGTATTTAAAGCACGGACTTTAATGAGCATACTAACTGGATTTCCATACCAAGTAAAGGATGATTGTCCTGCCAGTAAGAAGGAAGCGGAAAATAAAGAAATGATTTCTATTAATCCAAGTTATCGTGTCTTTCCAAATCCTGCAGATGGATTTATTAATATCGTTAGTAATGCCGAAGAAGAAAATGGTCTTTATCAACTATATAATGCGCAAGGGCAATTAGTAAAACAAGGAGATTTAGTTGCTACCCAAACTAAGGTCTCTACTTCGGATTTACCTGCTGGACTATATATAATGCAGATCGATACGAATAACGAAAAGTCATCAAGTCATAATTTGGTGATTATTCATTAACTATTGTAAATAGATTACTTAATTTAAATTAATAGAGGAGTGCATTCTTGCGCTCCTCTACATATATATTACCATGAAAAAAAATTACCTGTTTTTTTTTATAATTTTATTTCTTTCACAATACGGAAATACTCAACCCACTTATGACGCTTTGCGAGACAATGTCTGGGTAACAGGTTATCGTCTTTTTAGTCCTGATTCTACTCGATTAATGTGGTTAGATTTTCGAGGTGATACCATGCAAATACGAAAAAAATTTGGACCAGGACCACCAATCTTTCGAATGAATGGCAGTCTTTGTGATGAAGCGGGAAATTTATTATTTTATTCTAACGGTTGTTCTATTATTGATACGGCCCATACTAAGATCGAAGGAGCGGAAATAATTAATTTTGGACCAGATTATTACACCAATCAATGTTTCATGGATCTAGGTTCGCCGATGATTTCAGGGTTGATTTCTCTACCAATTGGAGAAAAGGATTTTTTAACTTTTCACCTCAGATACGAACGTATTAATACAATCATCGTAGATCATTTTTTATATTCATCAGTTAGCCTTGACGAGAATAATGAATTACAAACTAATTTTGTTGACTCTCTAATTGTAGAAAATAATGATAATGGGTTTTACTTTGGTGGTATGGCATCAGTGCGAGCGGGTAATGGACTAGATTGGTGGCTGATTCAACCAGAAAAAAGTACTAATAAATACTATAAAATCTATGCTTCTGCAGATTCAGTTTACACTCATCATACTCAAGAAATAGGAGTAGTTAGTACTAATCAGGAAAATGGAACGGGTGATGCTACATTTTCACCCGATGGTACGAAATACGCTCGCTATCTTCCTCAATCCGATCTACGAATTTTTGACTTTGATCGATGCACAGGGGAGTTTACGAATCCATTACATATCCCAATTCAAGATATTGCCGACAGTTTATGGTCTACAAGTGTGGCATTTTCAGCTTCAGGAAAATACTTGTATTTAGGTTCCAATGATTTTGTCTATCAATTAGATATGGAAGTCGATGATATTGCTGCTAGCCGAACTACCGTTGCGGTTTATGATGGATTTACATCGTCCGGATTATCAACCCGTTTTGGACAAATGGAGTTAGGGCCAGATGGGAAAATATATATGGCTTGTCCTGCAGGTCGACGAGTGTTACATGTGATCGAATATCCAGATTCAGCAGGAGTTGCTTGTCAGGTGAATCAGCATAAGTTTTTTATAGAAGATGCGGCCTTCAGCGGTAGCCTACCCAATTTTCCTAATTTTCGATTGGGACCAGTAGATCCGCCCTGTGAGTTGGTGAGTACAGTGGATGTTCTACCTTTGGTTTCTTTTGAAGTATATCCCAATCCAGCGGATGAAGAGGTATTTGTTGAGATGGAAAATTTGCGTGATGATTGGTCTTTTCAACTATATAATGCGCAAGGTCAGTTGATGCAGTCTGGAAAGATTCGTGATCGGATTACAGCTATTTCTACCTTGAGTTATCCGACAGGATTGTATGTGATGCAGCTTAGATCGGAGGAGGGAGATGCGGCGAGTCGAAATATAATTATTAGTCACTAAACAATTAGTGGTTAATAAAATATTTATTTATGTTTTTTATAATAAGATACTATCTTAGAGGAGTTCGATCATCGAACTCCTTTTTTTAATATGATAATCATGAAGTATTATCTGATAACTCTTATCTTTTTTATAACAACCATTACATTATTTGCTCAGCCCACTTATGATGCTTTAGGAGACAATTTCTGGGTATCTGATTTAATTAGTTCAGAAAATAAATCTTTGACTTTATGATAACAATTTGGAAAAGTACATCTCATCGAAATATGATCAGTAACCACTAATTAAATGTAGGTAAGTCAAATACTTGACGTCTCTAATCTATTATTTTTTCAATAGATTGAAGATCAAATCCACAGTTACACTTTTCAGAAGAATATATCTTTATCTCGTCCGATGCTTCCAACATCTCCAGCGTAAAACTACTATGATCTTGTTAACCACCATTTTTCTTACCTTTCCTTTGTGGAAAAGCAGATTTTGTTTTTGGCTTTCTATTTTTATCTGTAGAAAGAAGAGGATGTGAGTTATTATTATTTTGGTTGATTTGAGTCTTCAGTTTTTCTATCTCTTCCATCAATGAAGGAATTATTTCTTCAACAAGTTCTTGAATTATTTTGTGACAGTTCGCTAAATCTTTTAGTAGACTTTTCAACTATTTATTTTTTCGTAAAGATGTAAAAATTAAGAAAAGGTGTATCTTGAGGGACTAAGTAGTTTCAAAGCAATTTTTAATAAAAACATAAGTTTATAGTTTTAGAGGTGAATAATTTTCACTTCAAAAAAAAGTCAAATTCAGTGATAAAAAACAATATAATCACATTTCATAGCCTATAATTATTAATCAGAATTAATTAGTTTCTGATGATTTTTTAGGTAATTTAATTCCACCGCCCCTCATCCAAATCCACCGCATTATCCCAATCCGGGGAATGCTTCCCGTTCTCATCTTGCTTCGTAGGAACCTTCATCGTGAGGCGTCCGACTACTTTTAAGTACCCCATATTTTCATCGCACCACTTTTGAGCATCAGCATGCGTGAGTGCCTCGATCTGTGGACCGCCCCAGGTAAGAAGCTCTTCTGTATAGGGACAGAGTGCCTTTATTTCAGTAGCCCAGATGAAGAGATGAGGATTTGTAGCGTCCATGGTTTTTGGGATGGCCTAGTAATAAATAGCTTTATTGATAAAAACCGCTCCTGATTTTCATCAGGAGCGGAAAGTTAAAACAAACAAAA
>JALZUU010000629.1 GCA_023300665.1 Saprospiraceae bacterium
GGTTTGTTAATAGTACTTCATTTTTTACTTCCAGATAAATTAGGATTGAAACTTAACCAATGTTTTACTTTCTAATAATATTGTTCACAAAGCTTCATTTTTTACTTCCAGATAAATTAGGATTGAAACTAAACAGTACAGATTGCGACCTAAGAATCGGATTTTGTCTTCATTTTTTACTTCCAGATAAATTAGGATTGAAACGCAATTCTCTACGTGTAAGCATCTTTTTTACTTCGGGTACTTCATTTTTTACTTCCAGATAAATTAGGATTGAAACTTGGCATAGACTAAGCTGGCCCAATCGACAAAGTTTCTTCATTTTTTACTTCCAGATAAATTAGGATTGAAACCTCGAATCAATGTTTTGACAAATTCAACAATTTCCAGCTTCACTTTTTACTTCCAG
Source organism: Saprospiraceae bacterium (assembly GCA_023300665.1). GTDB lineage: Bacteria > Bacteroidota > Bacteroidia > Chitinophagales > Saprospiraceae > JALZUU01. Next base: position 410 of record JALZUU010000629.1, read on the forward strand.
ATAAATTAGGATTGAAACACGACTGACGAAGCAAGAAGTAAGGATTTAGAACGAAACTTCACTTTTTACTTCCAGATAAATTAGGATTGAAACATCAATAAGAAATAGAAATGAAAAAAATAACCCTATCTTCACTTTTTACTTCCAGATAAATTAGGATTGAAACAAAACCTCTCTTTTTAGCAATAGATTTCACTCTACTCCATAAAAAAAAGCCGCCCCTTCCGGGGCAGCTTTCCTCTCTCAAAAATCTTCCGCTTATAAAAGCGGTGCGATTACCAATGCCACAACGGACATCAATTTCAATAAAATATTTAGGGAAGGACCGGAAGTATCCTTGAATGGATCACCAACCGTATCACCAACAACCGTTGCCTTGTGTGGCTCTGATCCTTTGTAATACATTTCACCTTTGATTTCTACCCCTTCTTCAAACATCTTTTTTGCGTTATCCCAAGCACCACCGGCATTGGATTGGAAGATGGCCATGAGTACTCCACAAACGGTTACTCCAGCTAATAGTCCACCTAACATTTCTGCGCCCATTTTACTACCACCTTCTAGTCCGATAAGACCCGGTGTAAATCCGACGATAATGGGAGCGATTACGGCTAATAACCCAGGTAGTCTCATCTCACGAATCGAAGCTACGGTGGAAATCTCCACACACTTATCATATTCTGGTTTTCCGTCAGCTGCGTCAAAAGTCTTTTGATCTGCTGCGCTGTATTCGCTGTATTCTTTACCATCATTTCTACGCATCACTTCTAGCGCCGCTTTTAGTTCGGGAATATCCTTAAACTGTCGTCGAACTTCGGTGATCATATCCATGGCGGCCCGTCCTACTGCATTCATTGATAGCGCAGAGAATAAGAAAGGTAACATTCCACCTACAAATAACATAGCCATTACGTATGGATTTGTTAAGTCAATACCGACCACCATTGCATCAGGGTGTGTTACATTATATGCTGTAATAAAGGCGGCAAATAAAGCCAATGCTGTTAAGGCAGCAGAACCAATTGCAAATCCTTTTCCGATGGCTGCGGTCGTATTACCTACAGCATCCAACTTATCTGTACGCTGACGTACTTCTTTTGGTAAATCTGCCATTTCGGCAATACCACCTGCGTTATCCGAAACCGGTCCGTAAGCATCTACTGCCAATTGGATTCCTGTATTGGAAAGCATTCCTACTGCCGCAATTGCGATTCCGTAAAGGCCTGCACAACTGTACGCACCGATAATCGCTACTGCTAAAATCAGAATTGGAATTGCAGTAGATTGCATTCCTACTCCTAGCCCAGCGATGATATTCGTAGCCGCTCCGGTTAGAGATTGTTCTACAATACTCGTTACTGGCTTAGTGCCAGTACCTGTGTAAAATTCGGTTATCATTCCGATAAATAGCCCACCGAGTAGACCGAAGATCACTGCGAAGAAAACACCTAAAGAAGTATATTTAAATCCGTCGATACCTACCCAACTTTCAGGCAGCATCCACCGGATGATAAAGAAGGTAGCTGTCAGTACTAATCCTGCTGCGATAAGCTCACCGCGATTTAATGCTTTTTGTGGATCACCACCCTCGCCTACTTTCACAAAGAAAGTACCGATGATAGAAGTAATGATTCCTGTAGCCGCTAAGACCAATGGTAATAATACCGCATTCAATCCACCAAAATCATTACTCAATTCAAATCCAGTCGTGCCCATAAAAACCGCACCCAATACCATGGTACCGATAATGGATCCTACGTAAGATTCAAATAAATCCGCTCCCATACCTGCTACATCACCTACGTTGTCACCAACATTATCTGCAATGGTTGCTGGATTCAAAGGATGATCTTCCGGAATACCTGCTTCTACCTTTCCTACCAAATCCGCTCCTACATCGGCGGCTTTGGTATAGATACCACCGCCTACTCTCGCAAAAAGGGCAATCGAAGAGGCACCAAAGGAAAAACCAGTAATGATCGTAATCACTCGAACTACCTGATTGGCATCCTGCACTCCGAACATATTACTATATACAATGAATAACAAACTCAGTCCCAATACTCCGAGTCCAACTACGCCCATTCCCATGACTGCACCACCCGCGAAGGCAACTTCTAGCGCGCTACCTAGACTGGTTCGTGCGGCGTTGGTTGTTCGTACGTTGGCTTTGGTGGCCACTTTCATTCCGATAAATCCGGCCAGTGCTGAACAAATCGCACCTAGCACAAATGAAAATACTATAATAGGAGAAGATTGTGGTGTGTTATTCGTAATCCCTAATAAGATGGCTACGATCACCACAAAGATGCTCAATACTTTATATTCTGCTTTCAAAAAAGCCATGGCTCCATCCGCAATATCTTCTGCGATTCGGCCCATTCGTTCGGTCCCTACTTCTTGTTTTGAAACCCAAGCAGATTTCCAAAAAGTGTATAACAGTGCCACTATCCCGAGCGCCAAAGTTGCAAATGTAATTGTACTACTTCCCATAAGTTAAAAGTTTGGTTTTAATTGAAGAATTAATTTATTTTTTAAAAAAAGCTTTAAATAAGCAAAGTCAGGAAATAGAATACTAATTGTCATTTTTACACTAAAGACGAATAATATTCTACAATCTGCCTCATTTGACCTGTAAAAGTAGGTTTTATTTATGGTTTAAAAGAAAAAAATTGCCTTAAATTCTCTTTTTGGGTAACACATTATTTATTTATTTAATATAAATTGATTGAAATTATAGGAGTTTTGGTTGACTGCACCTTGGAGAATATGGTTGCTAATGATTAATGCGAATCAGGGGTCGAAAACAATTGGAATAATATAATTAACGATATCATTCTAATTGAAATGGGTATTTTTTTGCTATTGGTTTTTGGCCATTGGCTATTGGCCCGCTTTAATCGCGATCAAGTGAAGCCAATAGCGAAATGCAAATAGCAGTTTTATATTGCTGTTTTTAATTTTAACTCCTGATTCGCATGATTAGTATTTGACTATAAAGAATCCGCCATTCAAACAGCTTCAGATTATAGACTACCAAAAGATGACAAAAACTTGATGATTCTTATTTATTTTCTCTGATCAAAATCAATAAATCATTGTTAATTGAGGGAATTAATTATGTATCTTTGAGCCATTACTAAAAGGCTATTGGCCATTGGCTTTTTGCTATTAGCTTCACACAGAATTACATTTGAAGTCTAAATGCAGAAAAACCAAAAATCTTAATAAAGAAATTATTTAAAAATTTCAAACGATAATCACTGTTTTTAGCTATTTGTCCTCTTTGTTGGCTTTTCCAAATTTGATCTAAATCTGCGATTGAAGAAAGCCAATATCCAACGGCAAATAGCCAAAAGCTTTTATAAACTATACTAGACAGAATCATGACCAAATTATCCAGTTTTGACCAGTTCGTTAATCGACATATCGGTACTAATAATGACGATGAAAAGGCGATGCTGAAAGCCATTAAAGTAAAATCTTTAGAGGAGCTAATCGACCAGACTATTCCTTCTAATATTAGAAGTAAGAAAAAATTTAAAGTGATCCCTGAAGCGATGACGGAGTTTGCCTTTTTGAATGAGCTTCAGGAAACAGCCGCTAAAAATAAAGTCTTCCGATCTTATATTGGACAGGGGTATCACCAGACGATTACCCCATCTGTAATTTCTCGTAATATTTTTCAGAACCCAGGTTGGTATACCCAATATACGCCTTACCAAGCAGAGATTGCACAAGGGCGTTTAGAAGCACTCCTAAATTTCCAGACAATGGTCAGTGACCTTACTGGATTGCCAATCGCCAATGCTTCTTTGCTCGACGAAGGAACTGCGGCTGCCGAAGCAATGGCGATGTTTTTTGCACAACGCAATAAACGAAGCAAGGAAAATGAATTTAACGAGTTCTTCGTTTCTAATAAAACCCTTACTGCCACGATCGACATCATTATGACCCGTGCCCAACCGCTGGGTATTAAAGTGATCGTTGGTGATGCACTTAAATATAAAGCAACGGATAAAACTTTTGCAGCATTATTACAGTATCCAGCAGAAGACGGTAGCGTAGAAGATTATAGTAAGTTGGTTAAGCAGGTAAAAGCTAAAGATGGTTTTATCATTGCTGCTGCAGATATTTTAAGTCTGGCATTATTGACGCCTCCGGGTGAATGGGGCGCAGATGCTGTGGTTGGAAATACGCAACGAATGGGGGTGCCGATGGGCTACGGTGGACCACACGCTGCTTACTTTGCTACGCAAGAAAAATTTAAAAGAGTTATTCCTGGTCGAATCATTGGGGTCTCTATCGATGCGCAAGGAAATCGGGCAATGCGAATGGCGCTACAAACTCGAGAGCAACATATCCGCCGCGAAAAAGCGACGTCAAATATTTGTACCGCACAAGCACTCTTAGCCATCATGGCAGGCATGTATGCCGTCTATCATGGCCCCACAGGTGTACGAGCCATTGCGTTGCGCACACACCAATACACACAAGTATTGAATAAGCAACTCACCAAGATGGGTTTAACACAAACTAACAAACATTTCTTTGATACTTTATGTATTAAAACTACTAAATCCCAACAACAGAAAGTAAAAAAGGCGGCACTAAAAGCGAAAATTAATTTATTCTATACGAATGATTCAGTTCGAGTCAGTCTTGATGAAACGGTTAATGAAAATGACCTCAATGATCTAGTAGCTGTTTTCCAAACGATTAGCAAAACCAAACCTGCGGCAAAATGGAGCGCTTCTAAAACGCTAAGTTTACCTAATAAACTAAAAAGACAATCTGAGTTCCTGATCCATCCGGTTTTTAATAGTTACCATACGGAAACTAAAATGATGCGTTATATCAAACGATTAGAAAATCGGGATTTATCCTTAACGCATTCTATGATTCCGTTGGGTTCGTGTACGATGAAGTTGAATGCTGCCACCCAATTAATTCCGGTGAGCTGGCCTGCGTTTGCAAATATTCATCCATTTGCTCCACTAAATCAGACCAAAGGTTACCAGCAAGTTTTTGAAGAATTGGAAGCTTATCTTTGTGAAGCAACAGGTTTTACCGCTTGTTCGCTTCAACCCAATAGTGGTGCTCAAGGAGAGTATTCTGGATTGATGACGATCCGTGCATACCATCACGCACGTAATGAAAAACATCGTGATATTGCTTTGATTCCTTCTTCTGCGCACGGTACCAATCCGGCGAGTGCGGTCATGGCTGGTATGAAAGTAGTAGTGGTCAATTGTGATGACGAAGGAAATATTATCGTAGCCGATCTAAAAGAAAAAGCAGAACTCCATAAAAAAAATCTAGCGGCCTTGATGGTCACTTATCCATCGACGCACGGTGTTTTTGAAACAGCGATTAAAGAAATTTGTGCGATCACGCATAAGAATGGCGGACTTGTTTATATGGATGGCGCCAATATGAATGCGCAGGTGGGGCTGACCAGTCCAGGTGCGATTGACGCAGATGTTTGCCACCTAAACTTACATAAGACCTTTAGTATTCCGCATGGCGGTGGTGGTCCTGGGATGGGCCCGATCTGTGTAAATGATAAACTCGCTCCTTATTTGCCGGGGCATTCTTTGGTAAAGACGGGTGGTAAAAAAGCGACGACGGCGGTTTCTTCTGCTCCTTGGGGCAGTGCAAGTATTTTGCTAATTAGCTATGCTTATATTAAGATGTTGGGACGTCAGGGTGTGCTCGACGCAACTCGATACGCGATCTTAAATGCTAACTATATTAAAGCTGAATTAGAAAATGATTTTCCTGTTTTATATACAGGTGAACATGACCGCGTGGCGCATGAATTGATTTTGGATTTACGTCAATTCAAGGCACTCCATATCAGTGCAGAGGATGTTGCTAAGCGATTGATTGATTATGGTTTTCATGCACCGACGTTATCTTTTCCAGTTGCGGGAACAATTATGATCGAACCAACGGAGAGTGAAAGTAAAGATGAGCTGGACCGCTTTTGCGATGCGATGAAAAGTATTCGCAAAGAGATTGATGAGATTGCCAGAGGAGAAGCTGCGGAAGATGTCAATGTATTGGTGAATGCTCCTCATACTATCAATGTCATTACCAACGACGAATGGACGCTGCCTTATTCTAGAGAGAAGGCAGCATATCCGCTCCCCTACTTACGGGAAGGTTTTAAGTTTTGGCCACATATCGCGCGGGTGAATAATGCGCATGGTGATCGAACGTTGATTTGTACTTGTCCTCCGATAGAGGATTATCAAGAGGTGTAAGAAGGCTGTTAGGCTCTGTTCGCTCTTCTGATATTTAATACTAAAAAAAGAAAAGCCTTGTCGTTTAGACAAGGCTTTTTTATTGGATGTGAGTGTTTAATCTAGTGGCTTTAGGTATCAAATTTTCAGGCACTCAAAATGATCACGTAGCCACAAGGCATTGCTATATTCCTGCGTTGAGATAGATGACTCACAACTTCATTAGTTTTGGTAGGTAATATCCCGGAGATCAATTTTTTTGATAACTTTCATTTTCGGGGAGTCAAATAAAATTTTAGCATACCAGTTCCCATGTTCGTCGACCAGAAATTTTAAGCTGTCATTTTCATCTGAAAGCTGATTACCTTGACTGTCATATATCGGTTTATTTATTTTATTGAGACGAAACGTCCCTTTATCTGCTACATTCAGATCAATCAAGAAGTTATTTGTAAAATCAAAACTTTCTTCAAGGGTATTCATATCGTTCAAGTAATACTCCTCAAGTTTTAATACTTTACCGTCTGTATCAATATCGGCTCGGGTGATCGACGCTTTTTTAAGTCGTTTATACATTATAAAATCATAAGTGATTTTCAACGTATTATCATTGTAATGCTCTGTGATCGTTTTTCGCTCCATCTTACCTGTCTGCTCGTCATATTCAATTCTTTCTTTTCTAAGTCCGTTCTTATTCATTTCATATACTGCCTTTATGCATAATTGTCCGGTCGTATCAGGACCATACAAATTTAAAGAATCTACTACGTTATAATCTAGTCCTTCACCATATTGAAAATTCTTTATCTTTTTCATTTTATACTCTTCACTGCTGCAGCTAGTTGTGTCTTGATTATATTTAAAAAAAGTTTTGTAATACAATTTTTTAGTTCTACCTCCTAGTAAGGAGACGTCCATTAAATAACCATTTTCATCATAATTATACTTTGTATCATGCCCTTGTGGAACTGCGTCGTAAATTATTTTTTTTTCAGGTGAAAAGGTAGTGACCTCCTTTACAGATTTTAAAGAAAACTCCTGTAGTTCATCATCTATGTACTCCTTTAATGCTATAGAATCTTCAAGAGCAGGTAATGCTGAACTATAAATGTATTTTGTACTAAGCGATAAAACAGCTCCCTTAAACTTGTGAAACCTCAAGTAGGAAGAAGTCCCTTTTAAATAATCGGAGTCTAATTTATTAACCATTCCGCTCTCTCCACATCGGACAAACAAAACAATGGAAAAGACAATCAGTATAAGCAGTTGAAGGTTTCTCTGAAGATTATATTGAAAGAATTTATGGCTCATTTTCTATCGTTAGTTTGAAAAGTAAAATTGTTGAAGTTACAAAAATTCATAAAATTGCAACTATTATTAAAGCAATTATATAGCTTTTCTTCACATAGTACCTTCAAAAAATTCTTCCAATCACCACAATCATCTCTGCCGTTGGAGATACCAATGCTTCTTCTAACACTGATATCTCGTGAGTTCTACCTACAAACATATTTTCTACTTCACCAATCTAGTATTCTGGTAAGTACTATACCAAGCAAACCAAAAGATTCGATGGTAAGGCAATCTATTGAGGGTCGTTCCATCGGGTGCCATCAATTTTTCTTCTGTTATCTGCCAGATGACTCCGTCTTTATCTTTGACCGTTCCATCTTTTATTTTCTTGAACTTACGATCACCGGATTCGAAGACCCGATTAGCACCTGACTTATCCGTTAAGACAACAAATTTAGTCTCTCCAATCTGATCGTGATAAACGCGGCGGCGCGCAAGAAAACTAGCAGAAATAGCCAATGGATCTTCTGTATATTTATCCGCTCTGACAATCAATACTTCGTCTTTATTATTTAAACGATCATCTAATTTTGGTACATTAAACATCAGTTGATCTGTCGAAAAATAATTTTGGTAAGCGACTCCTTCTCCATAATCTCGATCATGCCCAGTAACGATCGATAAGACGGTCGTTGTAGGATGTAATTTTTTCCATTCTCCCCAAGTCGTGGTTACCACTGAATAACTTTCAAGTTCGATATCGCTACCAGCTAGTGGACCGATGACGGGTTTTCCTTCAATGGTATTCCATAAGGATTGTGTCTCTTTATCGTACATCACTTTATTTGAACGATATAAAAACCCACTGGTTCCTAAATTATATTTTTTCCCATTAAACTCTGAATCATAAGCGATGACCGTTCCACACAACGTACAGTAAACACCGGTAATAGATTTTCCACCAATATCGTCTACAAACATTTCATGCCAAGCCAGAATACGTTTTGGATAAGCTCGATGATCTCCGTTAATGGAAATACCAAAAACTAGATCACTATCTGCTAAATAAATAGCATGATTGGCTTCCAACATATTAGGCGATCGCAACGGAGGAATCCCATCTTGTCTAACGCCACCCCATCGTACTTCATCCAATCGAATCAAACTGGTCTCGGTACGACCTTTAAAATAGCGTTCAAATTTTGGATCAAGATTTTTATAAACCTCTGCCATCCAATCTCCTTGATACGGAAGAATTTTTGCATCCTTACTCCAAAGCCATTCTAACCAATCAAAAATATTATGTCCAAATCGTTTACCTGTTTTTTCTTCAAGTAATTTTACAATTGGTCTACGATCTACACTTCGATCAGAAAAATAAATAACGTCCACTAATATCGGAATATATCCATCATCCCAATTCTCGTCTAGCAGTCGTAAGATTTTTTCGTTTGCTTGTCTATTTCCTATTAAAAGTGATAGCATCGCATCAATCGTTTGCTCCGACTCTAACTGTTCTAATACAGCCTCTTCATTTACTAAAACTGGCTTGTACTGACTATAAAGAAAAAGCTGAGAAGCAATCAGTGATAAGATTAGGAAAAATTTGATTTTCTTTTTCATAGGTAAAAATTAAAATAGTCTTTGAAAAATTTCATTGGTTTCTCTAGAACCCATTAACCTTCTCAAAAGTTATTTCTTTTCTTAAAAAAGGATCGAATTGTTTTTTGAAAGACAAGTAGAGCGTTCGTTTAGGGTGAATTTATAGATACTTTTTTAACTTTATAAAAAATCAGATGCTACCAAAAGTCATAAATATTTATACGATTTGGTATCTTTTAGATCGTTTTCCGTCCCACTAAATACGCCTAACAAATACAAAATTTATTTAATAAAAATCTTCGTATTTTCGCGCAAACAAAAAAACAATGATCGTAGTAACAGGCGCCCTCGGCTTTATTGGTAGTAATCTTATCGAACAACTCAACCAACTTGGTTTAGGTAAAAAGATCGTCGCGGTAGATGATTTTTATAAAGAAGAAAAAGAAGTAAATCTTAAAGGACTATATATCCAAGAATGGATTCACCGCGATATCTTTATGCAAATCTTTAAAGAGATGCCGTCGCAGATTGATTTTGTTTTTCACCTCGGCGCTCGTACCGACACCACAGAAAGAAGTAAAAAAATATTCAAAGAGCTAAATCTGGATTACTCTAAAGATATTTGGAAAATTTGTACAGAACATCAGATTCCACTTATCTATGCATCTAGTGCTGCCACTTACGGTAATGGCGACCAAGGCTACAAAGATCATCACACGGGTATCAAAAAATTAAAGCCACTTAATCCTTATGGTCAATCCAAACAAGATTTTGACGTTTGGGCTTTGAGTCAGAAAAAAACACCTCCTTTTTGGGCAGGTATGAAATTCTTTAATGTCTACGGTCCTCGTGAAACCATGAAAGGACGTATGGCTTCGGTCATTTTTCACGCCGTACCTCAGATCAAACAAAATGGTTCGCTAAAACTTTTTAAATCGCATAAAAAGGGCATCGCAGATGGTCAACAAAAACGAGACTTTGTCTTCGTAAAAGATGTGATAAATGTTTTAATGCATTTTTATAAAAAACCAAAAACAACCAACAACGGGATCTATAATCTCGGAACGGGCAAAGCACGTAGCTTCGAAGATCTAGCCCTCGCGACTTTTAAGGCACTCAAAGTAAAACCCAATATCGAATATATCGACATGCCAAAAGATCTTAGAAAGACCTACCAGTATTTTACTGAAGCAGATATGAAAAAATTAAAGAAAGCAGGTTATAAAAAAACGTTTACTAGCTTGGAAGAGGGAGTGAAAGAATATGTTGAAGCGTTGAAAGGTTGAAGTACTTCGCTTGTTTAATCGTTGAGCTTGCTCTAAAAAATGTTTTTCTCGCAGAGTTCGCAGGACCCCGTCCCGTACTTGCTTCGGGAGACGCAGATTTGTCCCGAACTTGCTTCGGGAGACCTTCTTACGTGTATATCTTTTAGCGTGAATAATTTAAATATAAAAATATTGTCAAATATATTCTAGATCTTTTGATTTTAGGCTTTTTAGAGTA